>USLD01000043.1 GCA_900555495.1 uncultured Slackia sp.
CGGCGTCGAAGCCCATGCCGTACTGCTTGGCGTCCTTCTCCTCGATGGAGCCGCACACATCGCCCGCGGCGTAGAGGCCGGGGATGACCGTGCCGTCTTCCTTGGTCACGTGGCAGGTGGTGTCGATCATCAGGCCGCCCGTGGTCAGGTAGAAGGTCGGTTCGACGCCGCAGACCCAGATGCCGTCGTGCGTGTCGAGGTAGGGCAGCTTGGAGCGCTTCCACTCGTCCTCTTCGCCTGCCAGCGCATGCTGGTTGTGCTTCTCGAGGGTCGCGGCCAGGTTCGTGCAGCCCGTGGCTTCGGCTGCTTCTTCCACGGTGTCGTAGTGCACCATGTCGCCACGCTCGAAGACGGCTTTATAGGTGTCGAAGCCCCAGGTGAGGTTGTTCATCGTGGTGACCGCGCCGGATTCGTCGGTGATCCAGTAGAACTTGTCTCCGTTGGCCTCTTCGTCGCACAGGGCCGCGCCGATGACGTAGTGGTTGGCCTTCATGACGTTGCCGAACTGATCGCCGTGGGCGTTCACCATGATGCCAGGGGTGGTCTGGTACATGAAGGCGATTTCCATGCGGGAGCCCGCCTGCGAGGTGGTGGACATGTAAGCGCCCAGCTCGCGGCCCATGCACTCGATGCCCGCGCCGACCTTCTGGCCGAGCACGATGCCGTCGCCCGTGGATGCGGGGCAGCAGTTGAAGGAGCGGCCGGCGTACTGCGGGTAGTACTGGTCGACCATGTCCTGGTTGGCGCCGAAGCCGCCGGAAGCCAGCAGCACGGCCTTGGCATTGGCGGTGTAGACCGAGCCGTCCTTGCCTTCGGCCACGAGGCCTGCCGCGCGGTCGCCGTCCATCACGATGTCGACGACCTTCGCGCCGTAGACGATAGTGCCGCCCAGAGCGCCGATGCGGTCGGCGAGATACTGCATAGCCTGGCCGCAGCCGCCCTCGTAGCAGCCGGGCGCCAGATACGGAGTGATGCCGTAGGCCTTGTTCACGCCCATGCTGTAGAAGCCGATGCCGATGCCGTGCATCCAGTCCACGAGCGCTCCCGAGGTGTCGTACATGGCGTTGTCGTAGGGCATCGCGCCGTCGAAGCGGTCGAACTCGGGGTTCACGTACTTGGACAGGACGGCCATCATGGCGTCCTTGTTGTAGTTCGGGTTATCGTCGAAACGGCCCTGGGAATAGGTCTCCTGCAGCTTGCTGCCTGCGCTGGCCACGCCGGAATACGTCATCGACATGGAACCGCCGGGGATGTCCTGCTTCTCGAACAGAGTGACCTTCACGCCCTTCTCGAGCAAACGGGCCGCGGCGACCAGGCCTGCGGTGCCGGCGCCCATGATGACGACGTCGGTGTCGATGGTCTGCTCGGTGCCGCCTGCCGGCTGTTCGGGGCCTTTCTGGAATTCGGCCGAATCGACGCCCGCGTTCTCGAGGCATTCGAGCGCGGCGTTCTTGATGGCGTTGCAGGTGGTGGTGGCGCCGGAGATGGCGTCGACATCGAGGTTCTGGGTCTCGAGGACCTTCGCGGGCCACATGGTGGCGGCCAGGCTACCGATGCCCGGAGTCTCGTCGTGGTTGAGGACCTGCAGGTTCGCGATCGCGCCGTCTTTGACCGTGGTCTCGACGAAGACGAAGTTCTCGTGGCCCATGGCCTTGGCCACGTACTTGCCGTCGGTGGATTCGTCCATCTTTTTATAGACGGTCTCGTTCGGGGTTTTCACGCTTGCGGCGGTTTCCGCGGTCTCGGCCTTCTCGGCGGACTGCGCGGGCGCGCAGCCTACGCCCATCGTTGCAACGGCGCCCAGTGCGCCCACGACGCCCGCGCCCTTCAGGAAATCGCGACGATTCAAATCCATGTTCTTCCTCCTTGATTCCTCCCATTCCGATGCGCGCCGACCGGCGTGCGGACGCGTTTCGAAGGAGGGGCTTCGAAACGGATGCGCCTCGCATGCCTTGCGAGCACCGAAGACGCTGCCGACCTTACGCTTCGACGGTCCCGATGTCCTCACCGAGTATCGGTGAAGTTTGCAAAATGCCTGATGAAATCGATTTTTAGGAAACCGGCACGTGGTATGCTTCGGAAGGTCGCAACGCATTCGCTTCGGCGGTCGCGTTCCGTGTGCCTGCGGCATGTCATGGTTTCGGCGCAAGGAAAGCCGACGCTGCAAGCATGTTGCGCATGCGGGGGATATACTGTGCCGAGTTATTCAGGGGAGGGTATCCATATGCGCGTTTTTGCTCCGAATGCCGGAGCCGTTTCCGCGTGGGGCTTCGGCTTGTCGAAGGCCGCCACGTCGATCGGCTATCTGTCTGCCATGGGGTCGGTTGCGCACAACATCGGCTTCGTGACCGAGTTGTGGTTCATGCTTGCAAGCGAAGCGGTGTCGCTCGT
Source organism: uncultured Slackia sp. (assembly GCA_900555495.1). Taxonomy (GTDB): domain Bacteria; phylum Actinomycetota; class Coriobacteriia; order Coriobacteriales; family Eggerthellaceae; genus Slackia. The sequence goes on from USLD01000043.1 coordinate 2,392, forward strand.
GCTGGCCGTCGCGGTCGCCTCGTTCGCCGCGCGTGGGCGCATTCGTCCGCGCTCCATCGCCCAGTGGCAGGCGCTCTTGGTGTTTCTTGCGGGATTCTGTCTGAGCGTCACGGGGGTTTTGGCCGGCTTGCCTGCCGCCGTGTCGGCTTCCGTGCTCGGGGCGACATACGGCGTTTCTTCGTTTTTGTTCTGTGTGACGTGGCTCGAGGAATTCGCCTACCAAGAACCCCGAGAATCGCACAAGAATATGGTGGTCGGTCTGTGCATCCAGATGATCGTCGTCGCGGCCGCATCCTTGCTGCCTTCGTTCCTCGTGTCGGTGAGCGCGATGCTTTCGGCGCTCGTGTCCTGCCTGTGTCATCTGGACGTCACGCTGCGGGCGTCAGGCGTCCTCGGCTGCGGAAAGATCCGCCCCCTGGCCACGCCCGCGCCTTCTGTCGCCGAAGCGTTCGAACCCGTCACCGCACGGGCCTTCGTGGCGAAGTACGGCGCGTCGTTCGCCTGCCTGTTCGTGCTTGTCGGCGTGGTGGGCATTCTGCACACGTCCGTCTTGGATTCGTCGTTCGAGCATATCGTCGGCGGCGTGTCCATGTGGGTTCCCCTCGCGGCGGCGACGGTCGTCACCGTGGCGGCCGCGTTGATCGCATTGCGTTTGCCCGACCCCACATCGGTATACAAGGCGGTTCTTCCGGTCATGCTGGTGCTGCTATCTTTGCTGCCGTTCGTAGGCGAGCTGCTCGGCCCGCTTGCGGGCGCCGTCATGATCGCCTGCTACGACGTGTGCGGCATGCTGTTTTTGTTCTTCATCGTGGATGCGGCCCACCGCCATCGCCAGCAAAGCTACTTGCTTTCGAGCGTCTACATGGGCGGGTCGAACGGCTTTCTGGCGCTGGGCCTGGGTATCGGCCTGCTACTTAATTATCTGAGCGGCGACTACGACATTTCGCTCATGACGCTGCTCGCCTTCGTCGCCATCTATCCGTTGTGCATCGCCTTCGTGGTGGTCATGCGTCGCAGCATGCAGGGCATGAGGCGTACGGCGGAGATCCGTTCTGCTCATGAGGAAGCCGGCGCATCCGAACGGGGTCTGGCTTCGTCCGCGCCCGAGAGGGCCGAATCCGACGTCGCGCCTGCGCCCCCGCTTCCGTCCGAGCCCGATTGGGAGGCGGCGCTGCGCACGTTCGCCGAGCATTATCGACTCACGAAACGCGAGACCGAGATCTGCTCGTATCTGGTGCGCGGCCGTTCGGCGAAGCGCATCGCCGAGGAGCTTGTCATCTCCGAGAATACCGTGTGGACGCATACGAAGAACGTCTACGCGAAGACGAAAGTGTCGGGCAAAGACGACCTGATCAACCTGTTCGAGTGCGAAGCGCTCGGCGGCGGAGCCTCGTAGCGTCGCGGGGCGTTACAATAGTCGATTGCATCGCATACCGAATCGCGTCGAAAGGACCTCTTTTATGAAACGCCTGACTTCTCGTGCTAAAGACGGCTCCGCATCCGTCGACCAAGATCGCATCGACGAGGCGATCGGCCGTTTGGCGGCGTACGAGGACATGCATGACGACCTGATGGCGCGTCTTGCCGATCTGGAAGAGACGATCGCCGAGCGCAAGGCGGAAGGAACGCTCAACGCATCGACGGGCAATCAGCTCATCGCACAGAAGGTGGCGCTTAAGACCACGATCGGCATGTTCGACATCTACGGAATCGAATAGGGGGGCAGGCATGTCCGCTCGTTACGTCCTGTCGCTCGACCAGGGCACCACGTCGTCGCGCGCCATCGTCTTCGACCGCCGCGGCCGCATCCGCGGGTCGGCGCAACATCCGTTCCGCCAGATCTATCCCCGGCCCGGTTGGGTGGAGCACGACCCGCGCGAAATAGCGTCGTCGCAGCTCGGCGTCATGGTCGAGGCGCTCGTTTCGAGCGGCGTTTCGCCCGACGATATCGACTCCATCGGCATCACCAACCAGCGCGAGACCACGGTGGCGTGGAATAAGAAGACGGGTGCTCCTTTGTGCAATGCCATCGTGTGGCAGTGCCGCCGCACGGCCGACATGATCGAAGAACTGTGCGGCCATCCAGACGTGGCGGCCATGGTCCGTGCCAAGACGGGTCTCGTTCCCGATGCTTATTTCTCCGCCAGCAAGATGCGCTGGATCTTAGACAACGTGGAAGGCGCGCGCGAGCTCGCCGATGCGGGCGATTTGGCGTTCGGCACGGTCGACTCGTGGCTTATCTGGTGCTTGACCGCGGGCGCCGTGCATGCGACCGACGTGACCAACGCGAGCCGCACGATGCTTTTCGACATCCACGAAGGCCGTTGGGACGACGAACTGCTCGAACTGTTCGGCGTGCCCGCCTCCGCATTGCCCGACGTGCGTCCGTCCTCGGCCGACTTCGGCGTCACGGCCTATCCGGGCCTGCCTGCGGGCATCCCCATTCGCGGCGTGGCGGGCGACCAGCAGGCCGCCTTGTTCGGCCAGTGCTGCTTCAGCGCCGGTCGTGCGAAGAACACGTACGGCACGGGTTGCTTCCTGCTCATGCATACGGGCGGGCGCGCCGTGGAGTCGGCGCACGGCCTGGTGACCACCATCGCCGCCAGCGCCCCCGGCACGCAGGGGATCGAATACGCTCTCGAGGGCAGCGTGTTCGTGGCGGGCGCCCTCATCCAGTGGCTGCGCGACGAGCTGGGCATCATCGGCAGCGCCGCCGAAAGCGAAGCGCTCGCGGCGAGCGTGCAGGATACGGCGGGCGTCTACGTGGTGCCCGCATTCACGGGTTTGGGCGCTCCGTACTGGGACGCGCAGGCCCGCGGCGCCATTTTCGGCCTGACGCGCGGCGCGACGCGCGCCCATGTAGCGCGCGCGGCGTTGGAATCTCTCGCGTTCCAGGTGGCCGACGTGGCGCGTACGATGGAGCAGGATGCGGGCATCGTCATCGACCAGCTTAACGTGGACGGCGGCGCTTCGGCCAACGACCTTCTCATGCAGATGCAGTCCGATATCCTGAACGCCCAGATCAACCGTCCCGTGGTTATCGAGAGCACTGCGCTCGGCGCTGCGTTTCTGGCGGGCTTGAACACCGGGTTCTGGGAGAGCCTGCAAGAAATCAGGGCCATGCGCGAGCCGGACGAGCATTTTCTTCCCGCGATGGACGAGGCGACGCGCGAAGAGCGCATGGCGGGCTGGCACGATGCCGTGCGCCGCGTATTGACCGACTGACGCCGCTCCGAACGGGGCGGGGGAGCGTCGCGATTCGGCCGGCCGTCGGGCCGGGTCGTCGTTCGGTCCTCCGCTCGGCCGCGGTTATTTCGTGTTCGACGGGCCATGGGGCCTGAAGCGGGCGCGCGGTTGTTATTATGGGTTCGTTAACGGAGACGGGGCGCGGCCCCGAGGCGAAAAGGAACGGCGGGCACCCGCCGTCGCGAAAGGAACAGACAGCTATGATCATCTCCATCGCAAGCGATCACGCGGGCTTCGAGCAGAAGCAGGCGCTGGCCGAGTACCTCAAGGGCGAAGGCTACGATGTGATCGACCGCGGCCCCGAAAACGACGACCGCGTCGATTATCCCGACTACGCTGCTGCCGTGGCCAACGACGTCTCCGATGGAACCGCCGACCGCGGCGTGCTGGTGTGCGGCACCGGCATCGGCATGGCCCTGGCCGCCGACAAGGTGGTCGGCTGCCGCGCCGCCAACGTCATCAACGTGCAGTTCGCCGAGCTGTGCCGCCAGCATAACGATGCCAACATCGTCACGCTGTCCGGCCGCTTCGTCGAGCTCGATGAGAACAAGAAGATCGTCGACGCCTTCCTTACCACGAAGTTCGAAGGCGGCCGCCATGCCATGCGTGTGGCCAAGATCATGAAGCTCGATGCTCAGGGCAAAGCTGTGATCGGGGCCGACGGCAATGTCCGCCGCGGATAAATAACGAATCGGAATCGGTCGCTTCGGCGGCCGATTTTTTACATTCTCGTTTCATGCGTGCTAAAACCTACCGCAAGACCGCTTCCCCGGATATCGAATCTTTCGACGGTGGTAGGATGAACCGACCCAGTCATGCTCGGGGCCCGATCGGGGTTTCGACGAACGAAAGAAAGGACGCACCTATGCCTTTTGCCTATCTGGACAAAGACCCGAAAGTCGCTGCCGCCGTCTCCGCGGAGCTTTCTCGCCAGCGCGATTCGATCGAATTGATCGCGTCCGAGAACTTCACGAGTCCGGCCGTGATGGAGGCTATGGGCAGCGTCCTTACTAATAAATATGCGGAAGGTTATCCGGGCAAGCGCTACTACGGAGGCTGCGAAAAGGTCGACGTGGTGGAGGAGCTCGCCCGCGAGCGCGCCAAGGAGCTGTTCGGTGCGAAGTTCGCAAACGTGCAGCCCCATAGCGGCGCCAACGCAAACCTCGCCGCTTACTTCGCGCTGATCGAGCCCGGCGACACGGTTCTCGGCATGAGCCTCGATAACGGCGGCCACCTCACGCACGGCTCGCCGGTCAACTTCAGCGGCCGACTGTATGATTTTCACGGTTACGGCCTGACCGAAGACGAGACGATTGATTACGACGCCATCGACCGCATGGCTTCCGAGCTCAAGCCGAAGCTGATCGTCGGCGGCGCTTCGGCCTACCCGCGTACGATCGATTTCGAGCGCATGGCCGACATCGCCCACTCTCATAGCGCCTACTTCATGGTGGACATGGCCCATATCGCAGGTCTCGTCGCCACGGGAGCCCATCCCAGCCCCGTGCCGTACGCCGACGTGGTCACCACCACGACGCATAAGACTCTGCGCGGCCCGCGCGGCGGCTTGATCCTGTGCAACGACGAGGCGATTGCGAAGAAGATCGACAAAGCGGTTTTCCCTGGAAGCCAGGGCGGTCCGCTCATGCACGTGATCGCCGGCAAAGCCGTCGCTTTCGGCGAGGCGCTGCAGCCTGAATTCAAGGATTACATCGACGACGTCGTGGCCAACTGCGCCGCCATGGCCGAGGGCCTGATCGCCGGCGGCCTTCGCCTGGTCTCGGGCGGCACCGACAACCATCTGTGCCTGGTCGATCTGACGCCTGCCGACGTGACGGGCAAAGACGCCGAGAAGCTGCTCGAAAGCGTCGGCATCACGGTGAACAAGAACTCGATTCCTAACGAGCCCCGTTCTCCGTTCGTCACGAGCGGCATCCGCGTCGGATCGGCCGCCGCGACCACGCGCGGTCTCGATGCTGCCGATTTCCGTCGCGTGGGCGAGCTCATCGCCGCGACGGTGTTCGCCGCAGGCGACGAGGCCAAGATGGCCGCCATCGCCCAGGATGTTCGTGCCATTCTCGACGCGCATCCGCTGTATCCCGACTACGATTTCTAAGACGTCTTCTATCGCATAGATACGCGAAACGGCGGGGCCGATGCTTCGAACGAGCGGTCCCGCCGTCGTGCGCTTCGCGCCGGCAAGCGGGCCGAGGCGTACGACGGAGGCGAAGAAGCGCACGGTTTTCCGTGCTTCAACCCCAAGGAGGAACGATGGCTTTCGAGAACAATGACCGCGTCGTCGTGGTCGACCATCCCATGGTCCAGCACAAGCTGGCCATCCTGCGCGACAAGACCACGTCGTCGAAGCAGTTCCGCGAACTGGTGCGCGAGCTTGCCATGTTCGAGGCCTACGAGGCGACGCGCGACCTTCCGCTCGAGGAGGTCATGGTGGAGACCCCTGTGGCGGAGGCTACTTGCAGCATCATCAAGGGCCGCAAGATGGCGATCGTGCCGATCCTTCGCGCCGGCCTCGGTATGGTCGAGGGCGTGCTCGACCTGATTCCCGCGGCTCGCGTCGGTCATTTGGGCATGTATCGCGACGAGGAGACCCATATTCCGCACGAATACTATGCCAAGATGCCCGAAGATATCGCCGACCGCGACGTCTTGGTGGTCGATCCCATGCTCGCAACGGGCGGAAGCCTCGTTGCGGCTATCGAGTATCTGCGCAATCAGGGCGTGAAAAACCTCAAGCTCATGGTGCTCGTCGCCGCCCCCGAAGGCGTGCAGACGGTTCTCGATGCCGATCCCGACGTGGTGCTCTACACCTGCGCCGTGGACGAGCGCCTCAACGACGCCGCCTATATCGTTCCCGGTCTCGGTGACGCAGGCGACCGCATCTTCGGCACCAAATAGCCTGAGGGCTTATCGAATGATTTCCTTGCGAGGGGGCGGATGCCCCCTCGCATGTTTTCCGGTAGGGCTTCCGCGCGATCCGGTATTCCTGCGCATCGCCGAAAACGCGTCGGGCATGCGCTTCAATCGCGCAGCGTTTCCACTATAATGCCCTGCGTCGTGTCCGTCCGATAAGGAGTCTGCTTTGGCAACGCGTCATATCGAGCGTCCTTCGTGGGACGAGTACTTCATCCACCTCGCATTCGAGGTGTCGAAGCGCTCTACCTGTCTACGTCGAGCGGTCGGCGCGGTCATCGTCAAGGAGCGTCGCATCCTGGCAACGGGATACAACGGTGTGCCTTCGGGTCTGCGTCACTGCGAGGAAACGGGTTGCCTGCGCGAACAGCTCGGCATTCCTTCAGGACAGCGTCATGAAATCTGCCGCGGCCTCCATGCCGAGCAGAACGC
>USLD01000044.1 GCA_900555495.1 uncultured Slackia sp.
CGCCCGCCGCGACGAGGGGCGGAACCGACGCGCTGCCGCAGGAGCAACAAGCTCCCCCCTCTTCCGCCGCAGCCGCCCCGAACGAGGAAGAGTCCCTCGAAACGACCTGCCGCATACTGGCCGAAAAACACGGCCTCACCGGCAGGGAGACCGAAATCCTGGGATACCTCGCCCAAGGCCGCACCAACACGCGCATCGCCGAAGACCTCTTCATATCGCCTTCCACCGTGCGCGGCCATATCAGGCACATCTACACCAAGCTCGACGTGCACGACCGCCAAGAGCTCATCGACCTCTTCCATTAACGGCATACGGCGCATGAATGAAGAAAGGACGCATCGGCGTCCTTTCTTCGCAACGGTTGGAACAAGTCAGTACCAGATAGGAACGAAAGGCGGCTCGAGCGCGCGCTTGAACGCATACGCATCGACGCGGCTCGTCACCCGTTCCACTTCGGCGGCGTCATATCCCGCAGCGACAAGCCCTTCGCGGTCCATGCCGTGCTCGGCGTAATCGACCAGCAGGCGGTCGAGCTCGGCGTACGAACCCAGCGTGTCCTCATCGCGCTGGTCGGGAGCGAGCTCCGCACTCGGCGGCTTGACCAGCACGTGCTCGGGAATGGGGGCAATGCGGCCTTCGGCCTGCGCCTTTTCGTTCAGCCAGCGCGACATGGCGAACACATCGGTCTTATACAAACCTCCTATCGGAGCGAACGCGCCCGCCGTATCGCCATAGAGCGTGGAATAGCCCATCATGGCTTCGCTCTTGTTGCCCGTGTTCACCATCATCCAGCCATGCGCGTTCGAAAGAGCCATGAGCACCACCATGCGGCAACGGGCCTGGGTGTTTTCGGCGGCCAAGCCGCGCGACATGATGCAATGAGGCCCCAGCGCGTCCACGAATGCCTCGAACGGCTTGTCGATCGAAATCCGTTCGGCCCTTATTCCCAGATTAAGCGCCAGCTCTTGGGCGTCGACCAAGGAATGCTCGCTCGAATACGGCCCGGGAAGCATGTATCCGTGCACATGGTCGGCGCCGAACGCATCGACGCACATGCAAGCCGCCAGACTCGAATCGATGCCGCCCGAAAGGCCCAGCACCGCATCGGTCATACCGATGCGGCGCGCGAACGCCGCAAGGCCGTCCGCGCACGCGCGGTATTTCGCTTCTATATCCACAACCGTCCTTTCTTCCGGCAACCCTGACGCTTCGCTGGAAGCTCGATGGCTCTTGCAAAAGCCTCCGCTATTCGGGACGCGGCAGCTCGACGAAACGCAAGGCGTTGCCGTGATCCTCGATGATCTTCACCATGTCGGCAAGCTTCACATGCAGCGTCGCGGTATTGTCGTTGGGATGCACGCCCAATCCCGCATAGCCCCTCAGCTCCTCGTCGAACACCACCTGCACCGCGACCTGTTCGTCGTTGAGCACGCCGAACGGCGAAACCGCCCCGCCGCGCAATCCCAGATATTCATGCAAGTCGTCTTCGGAAGCGAAGCGCAAAGGACGCGCCTCGAGCCGCGCGCGCAGCTCTTTAAGATTCGCGGGCTTGTCTTCGGGCATGACCACCAGATAGTAGTTACGCTTCTTGTCGTCGCGCAGGAAGAGGTTTTTCACCACGTCCTGCGCGAACGGAAGGCCCAGCGCCTCCATGCCCTCCATGGTGAACACGGCCTCATGCTCCACGATGTCGAATTCGTAGCCGCCTTCGCGTAGGAAACGGACCACGTCGTCTTTGTCCATGCGTTCCATTGTCGCTCCTTTTCGCCGTCGAAAGACACACGCGCTTCGTGAAACCGTACCACGTCCACGATGCGGCAGACGTCGGCAATCGGCAGGCAGCAGGCCGGCCGCGCGAACGAGAACCGCATGCGCTGAAAGGCGCCGAAAACGAAACTCGCCGCGAACCCGAACGGGAGCGCGGCGAGAAGAACGCAGACGATACGCGCGAAAAATCCCTACAGCCCCGAAGCCGCGATGGCTTCGACGGCACGCTCGAGACCTTCGGGCGGCAAGACCAGAGCCATGCGCACATAGCCTTCGCCGGAAGGACCGAAGCTCGCGCCCGGCGTCACGATAACGCCAGCACGATCCATCAGCTCTTCGCAGAACGCCATCGAATCGGTGCGGCCGTGAGGAAGCTTGGCCCACACGAACATGGTGCCGTGCGCGTTGGGCCTATCCCAGCCGATGCGCTCGAGGCCGTCGCACAGCGCGTCGCGACGGGCTTGATACTTCATGCGCTGCTCTTCCACGTGGTCGAGCGGACCGGTCAGCGCGGCGATCGCGGCCTTCTGGATCGGAAGGAACATACCGAAGTCGATCTGGCTGCGCAGCTTGGAGAACGCCGCCACCACATCGGCGCGACCCACGATGAAGCCGATGCGCGCGCCCGTGACGTTGAACGACTTGGAAAGCGAGAAGAATTCGACGCCCACTTCCAACGCGCCCGGGTAGTTGAAGAAGCTCATGCCGGCAGGGCCGTCATAAACGATGTCGCTATAGGCGTTGTCGTGCACGATCAGAAGGTCGTGTTCGCGCGCGAAGGCGATGACCTGCTCGTATACCTCGGGCGTGCCCACGCTTCCCACCGGATTGGAGGGCAGCGACACGATCATGTACTTGGCGCGGTCGGCCACCTCGGGATCGATGTTCGCCACGTCGGGCAGGAAGTCGTTCTGCGCATTGAGCGGGTAGTACTCGAGCTTGGCGCCCGCAAGGAGCGCGCCCGCGCGAAACACCGGATAGCACGGGTCGGGCACGAGGACGCTATCGCCCGGATCGAGCATGGCCATGCCGAAATGACCCACGCCCTCCTGCGTGCCGCTGACCGACGCCACCATGTCGGGCGTGATGCCCTCGACGCCGAAGCGACGGGCATAGTAATCGCATACGGCCTGCTTGAGCTCGGGCAGATCGCCCAGCGCGTATTTCCAGTTCTGAGGATCGCGCGCGGCGTCGGTAAGCGCCGCAACGACATTGTCGAACGGCTCGAAATCGGGCGTGCCGATCGAAAGGTTATAGATGGTACGGCCCTCTGCCTCCAGCTTGAGGCGACGGGCGTTCAACGTCGAGAAGACCTCGTCGCCGAATGAATCGAGACGCGAAGAGAACTGCATAAGACACCCCTGACTGACAAGAATCGCGCCGGCGAACGGCGCGCTAGCGTTTCCCACCGGTCGTCTTCCCTCCGCGACCGGCTGCAAGTTCGCTTATTGTACACCCGAGCCGCGCGATGCGACACGCCCCTCGACGGCTTCTGCAGCCGGCCCTGACGAAAGCATGCGGATTTTGCCGCCATCGTGAATCGTTGGTATGCTTGACGCAACGCGAACTCTCCCGAAAGGAACCTATGAAAGCCATCGACGTCATATCCAGGACCATCGGCGCGCAACCCGACCAGGAGTCCATCCGCTGGATCGACTCGACCCATATGAAGCAGTACCGAATCCTGAGCATTGCGGGCTTGACGGGCTGCTTCGTCTGCCTGTTCGGCCCTATGGCGGCGCTTCCCATATGGCTGCAACTGCTCGGCCTGGGCGTCGGCATCGCCTGTATCGTGCTGCGCACCACGGCGCGCAAGCGCTTCGAGGACGGCATCGCGTCGACGCTCGATATGAAATGCGACCCCGTGCTCTACTGCCGATGGGTCCTGGCCTTTCTAGCCGCAGGCCGACCGGGAGGCGACTATGTGCGCGGCGTGTGGAATTACGCCTACGGCCTGATGTGGCAGGGCCGTTGGCACGAGGCGATCAAGCTGGCGCGCACGCTCGAGCCCGATATATCCGACCCGGGCATCGCCTTCGCTTACGACAGTTTCATGGCAGACTGCGCCTTCGCTCTGCGCGACCCGGACAAGCTGTCGTCCTATATCCAGGCCATGAAGCGCATCCCCGATCGCAGGGTGGTCAAAGAGGCCGCCGAACACGCCGCCGAGCTGGAACCCCTGCACGACCTGCTGACGCTCGAGCGTGACGGAAGGCTCGATGAAGCCCGCGCGATCGTCGAGCGGATCCTCGCCGACCCCGGCCTGCTGCCTATCGAACGGCTGTTGGCGACGCTGCACAAAGCCGAATGCACGACCGATGCGTCCGAAAGGCGCCGCCTGCTCGATACCGTAATAGAAACCGGCGGCACCACCTGGTGCGTCGCCCGCGCGCGCGAGCTGAAGGCCCGGCTTTCCGCCGACCAGGCATATGCTCACGAAACCGAAGTCGCACGCTAATCCCGAAGCACGAAGACCCGCCTCCCCTGCGCGAAGCTCGGAAAGCGGGTCTTTTCTGCATGAAGCGCGTCGAGCGCGGCAGCTTAAGACAAGCAGGCGATGACGGAGTCGGTATCGACGACGCGGCTGTCGTAGCAACGCGTGAAGTATTCGAGGCCTTGCTCCTGCGTGCCGATGAGGAACGTGCCGCACGCATCCGCCGCGACCACGGTCTTGTATCCGCGGAAATACGCGCCCGCCAGCGTCTGGAGCACGCAGATGTTGGTGTCGCAGCCGAAGGCGATCAGCGTGTCCACGCCCAGCTCGCGCAACGTCAGATCGAGATCGGTCTGGAAGAAGCCGTCGTAGCGGCGCTTCGGAACGATGTAATCGCCCTCCTGCACTTCGAATGCATCGAGCGGGCGGGCGGAATCGGTGCCCGCGATGCCATGCTCGCCCCACAGCTCGATTTCCTTATCGATGCCGGCGATATGCGCGTCGTTCGAGAACACGACAGGCACGCCTGCGACGCGGGCCGCCTTCACGATGCGCACCGCGTTATCGGCCATTTCCTCGAGGCCCGGCACCACGCCGCCGCTGCCGCCCAGCACGTCGATCACGAGCACTGCCGTGCGGGACAGGTCGATTTCGTTCGACTGCTGCCAAGGAGTGGATTGCGCTTCGGGAAGATAGGCCATGATGCGTCCTTTCGTAAACGGAGTCGGTCGAACCATTGTAACGTGCGAACACATCCGGCGCGACGAGAGGAGCCGCACGGACGGCGGAACCGGACGCCGTACGCTATCATGCATGGCAAAAGGCCCGTGAAACATCGGCCGGCAAATCGCCCGACGGCAGAACGTTTTGACAAATGCCAACGAAACACCTGATAAAACGCTTGTCAAACGCTTTTAGCTGCACAATTCGACTCCGCTTCGTACGATACGGCGCGTCGAAAGGAACCTCATGGACATCAGCAACCAGATTAAAAAACGCCGCACCGACATGGGGCTTTCCCAGGAAGAGCTTGCCGAGCGCATCTACGTGTCGCGTCAAACCATCTCCAACTGGGAAACGGACAAAACGTATCCCGACATCCAAAGCCTGCTGCTGCTCAGCGTCCTTTTCGACACGACGATCGACGCGCTCGTGAAAGGAGACCTGGAAATGATGGAGAAAACCGTGGCGTCGGCCGATGCGAAAAAGATGCGCATCCTCGGAATCGGCATGTTCGTCCTGCTGGTGCTCATGATTCCGTTCGCTCTGGCAGGCACCGCATTGTGGGGACCTCTCGGAGTCCTGCTGGGACTGGCTCCGTGGGCCGCATCGATGGCGGTGGCCGTGGTGCTCGAGCGCATGAAAATCGAAAACGACGTGCAGACATATCGCGAGATACTGGCATTCGCAAGGGGCGAAGCCGTCGATCGCTCGGCCCGCACGGATCGCACGATAACCCGCCAGAGGAAAATGAAGGCGGCTTACGGCGAAAAGCCGCTTTGGAAAGCGCTCGTGCGCGGATTGGGGATCGGCATCGTAGCCGTCGCCCTCGGCGCGATCGCGGGCTATGCCAGCGCGATGCTGTTCGACATCGCCCTGCCGCTCTAGCAGGCGACGCTCCGCCGTAGATTCGCGAGAAAAGCGAAGCTTTTCGCAACTTCCGATTTTCGCATACCACGAAAGAAGGAGCCGACATGCCGGCTCCTTCTTGGTTCGTTCTACGTTATGCGTTATGCGCGGAACGCCTCGATCTTCGCGCGCAGCCAATCGGCCCATTCGTCGACGCCCGCGCCCTTGGTGGCGGAAATCGGGAAAATCGGAGCCGCAGGGTTGAGTTGCGTAACCGCGTCACGGAACGCCTGCTCGTCGAAGTTGAACACCTCCATGGTGTCCACCTTATTCAGGATGATGGCCTCGGACGCCTGGAAGACGCCGGGGTACTTGAGCGGCTTGTCATCGCCTTCGGGCACCGACAAGATCATGACCTTGGCGCCCTCGCCCAGATCGAAATCGGTCGGGCATACCAGATTGCCCACGTTCTCGACGATGATCAGGTCGAGGTTGTCCAAATCGAGCGCTTCCACGGCACGACGAATCATGTCGCTTTCCAGATGACACGCGCCGCCCGTGTTGATCTGCACGGCGGCAATGCCCTGCGCGCTGATGCGGGCCGCGTCGACGTTGCTGGCGATATCGCCCTCGATGACGGCGATGTTGTACTCGTCGCGCAGCGCTTCGATCGTAGCCAGAATGGTAGACGTCTTGCCCGAACCAGGGCTCGCCAAAAGGTCGAGAACGAACACGCCCTTCTCTTTGAACAACGCGCGGTTATCGGCCGCAAGACGGTCGTTCTTGTCGAGAATCGGCTGTTTCATATCTATTTTCATGACATTCCTTTCGTCAATACGAACAAGACTCATTCACAAGGCCGGCGAACCGGGCGAAAAAAGGGCGCGAACGCTAAGACGCTTCACCCTGAGATTCGTCGGAGGGGCCGTCGTCGACGTTGTCATCGGGCAGGTCCACCTCGATGCTGTCGATACGAAGCTCTTTGCCCGATATCAGTTCGCCGAACCCACCGCATTCGGGACACGACACGTGGAAACGGTCATGTTCGTAAATCGTTCCGCATTCCGTGCAGCGGCTGCGCGGCTCCACCATGGTTATCTCGAGCTGGGCGCCTTCGTAGAGCGGGTCTCGGTCGGTCAGCGCCTCGAACGCGAACTGCAACGCATCCTCGATGGCCTCCGTCATGCGCCCCACCGAAAGGGACACCTTGAGCACCTTCAGCGCGCCGTTCGCCTGGGCGGCCTGCGTCACGCTGTCTACGACGCCCGTCATGATTCCCAGTTCGTGCATACCATTCCTTTCGCGCGGCCCCGCCTCGAGGCCTTCATATTCCAAAGGCCATCCTAGCGCAGAATTGCCGGTGCTGCGGGTCCTTTTGCGCTTTCGAGTCGAATATCCGCGCAACGGGCGCGAGGAAAACGCAAAGCCCTTCGCACACGGCGGCGATCGCCCTCAATGAAACCGGCGATCGCGTCGAAACGAAAGCGTCCCGAACACAAAGAAACGGACCCTGGAAAAACAGGGTCCGTTCGATAGGCATCGCTTAAATCCGGGGCTGCTCTCCTTCGATGCCGCAAGACTCGCAGAAGCGCTCCAACATGGTTGCCGCCTGAGCGCGCGTCACCGCATCGCCCGGCGCCAGCAGGCCCGAATCGCCCACGCCGCGCAAAATGCCGCTTTCGACGGCCCACGACACCGCGTCGGCAGACCAGTCGCTCACCTCGGCGGCGTCGGAAAAGTCCGCAAGATCCGTGCGCGCCGAAGCGTCGGCCCCCCGAGCCTGCGCGAAGCGATACAGGAACACGGCCATCTGCTCGCGCGTCACGGAATCGTCGGGAGCGAACACGCCCGTATCGCCGTAGCCTTCGACGATGCCGTTCGCGACGCCCCACGATACGACGCTTTCGCACCACATGCCTGCAGGCACATCGGAAAATCCCGCGATGCGCACGGCGGCGGGGTCTTCGCCCGCGATACGCGCGATCATCGCCACGGCTTGAGCGCGCGTGGTTGAGCTGCCGGGCTCCATCAAGCCCGTTGCGCCGACGCCGCGCAAAACGCCGCGGTCGACCGCCCAATCGACGGCATCGTGATACCACGCATCGTCTTCCACGTCGGCGAAAGCGGCCGACGGGCATCCCAGACCGTCATCGCAGCCGAAGTCGACATCGACGATTGCGCCGCCTGCGGGCATTGCGAAGCGGAACGTGCCGTCTGCGTTGCGCAGGACCTCCACGGGAACGCCGTCGGCAGAAGCCACCATGAAGCCTTCGACCTCTTTACCCTCATCGGGCGTCATCGATACCGTTACCGTCTCACCTTCTTCTGCCCGCATCGGATACGCAGACACGCTTCCGTCTTCTTCGTCGAGCAGGCTCACGCTACACAGGTCGAACGTCTCGGGAATGAGCTTGCCGGGCACTACGGTATCGCCGCGAGCCTGCCAGAACGACCCGTCGACCATGCACGCACTGTTCAACTCGATAGCAAGCCGCTCGAGGGTCATATCTCCCTGCCATTCCCCCATGCCATGCGCGTCGAGGCGATATAGATTTCCATATTTCTTGTAGTAGCACGACTTGAACCAGCTGTTCGCCGACCTGCCGATCATATGCGCGTCGGAGCGATTCTGCGAGCTATCCGTCAGCGTTGAAACAAAACCGTCGTTGAAGCATCCGAGGATGACTCTGTTCGATTCGGAACCCGAGATGCCGCTGGCATAGAGCTCTGCTCGTACATCGCCGCCGTTATAGCAAGACATCGGTCCGTCGCTAGAATCCGACATGGCCACGATACCGCCTGCGCAGATTCCAGCCTGCACAGATCCGGCATTCGCACAACAAAGAATGACATCCATGCGTCCCGCAATACCGCCGGCATAATACATGCCCTTGATATCGGCGAAGTTCGAGCACATATAAGCCGACGTGCCCTTGGCTTCGCCCACGATGCCCCCGACCCTTGCGCCGGAAATCGAGCCCGAAAGAACCTCGACCCCCTCGATAGCGCAACTGTTCGTAATCATGTTGGAAGACAGCTTTTTCCACTCGATGGAACCCGCCAACGCGCCGGCAAAATACGGCCTGGCTTCTCCGCCGATATTCACGTTCTCGAATTTCAGATTTTTGAGAGACACCTTATCGCCCGCCACGTAGCCGAATAGACCCGCAACGTCGAGGCTGCCGGAACAAGAAAGGTTGCGTATG
>USLD01000045.1 GCA_900555495.1 uncultured Slackia sp.
AATCCTCGGGAATGATAAAAGCCGCGTAGGCCTCGCCCGATTCGACTTCGCGCATGGCCTCGTCGCGGTCGACGAAATGCCACCCCAGCTGTTTGTTCTCTTTCAGCTGTTCGACCACTTGATCGCCCAGATCCAAATCGCCGAGCGCTTCGTCGCTTGCGCCTGCGTCTTCATTGACCACGCACACGCGCAGGTTTCCCGTATTGTCGTACGGGTCCCAAAAACCTATGACGTTGAACCAAGTGTACAGGGAAGGCAGCACGATGAGAAACAGCGCCACGAGCCAGGCCGCAGGCGTTTTCGCGATGCGTTTCACGTCGCGCACGAACACGCGCAGGATGTTGCCCACTCGCTCCTCCTTTGCCAAGATAATCAACATTTGTACAGAAAGCTGATTCTACTTGCAGGGGGCGCGTGGAAAGGAGCGGGCGACCCCTGTCACACAATTGTTACCGATTTCAAGAGAAGCGACAATGCGCAGAACGTGCGGGAAAGGAAAGCGGGGCCGGCCTCGCGCATCGCGGCGGCGCTCAGATCCGGTCGAAACGCAGCTCGATAAACAAGACATCGCCTTCGAGGCGCGCGGAAGCCGATCCTCCCATGCGCTCGCACAGCTGCGCCACGATGGCAAGCCCGAGTCCCGACCCGCCGCCCGCGCGCGATGTGTCGGCACGATAGAATCGACCGAACAGGCATGCCGGATCGATCGAGGCGGCATCGACGACGCGGTTCGATATCGTGACCGTCGAGCCGCGCTGGACGATGCGGGGCGCGGCCGCGCCGTGACGAAGAGCGTTCGAGAGCACGTTGGAAAATACGCGCGCGAGCGATTCGGCATCGGCGGAAACGCACGCCGTCTCGCTCTCGAAATCGAGCTTGGGCGTCCATCCCTTTTCGACGAACTGCGGATACATGCCCGCAAGCACATCGGCCACGGCGGAAAACAAGCAGACGGGCTCTGCGGAAAGCGGGCTTTGCGGGTCGGACGCCTTCGCGTATTCGAACAGGTCATCGGTCAGGGAGCGCATGGCGGCAAGGCGGTCTTGCGCTGCGGCCAGACACCGCGCGCGCTCGGCATCGCCATGCGCACGCTCGCAAAGCTGCAGATAGCCCTGGGCGCCGGCCAACGGCGTGCGGATATCATGCGAAAGCGAAGCCAGATCTTGACGGAACGCCTCTTCGCGGCGGTCGCGCTCGATCCGCGCATCGCGGCGCGCGTCGAGCTCGGCATTGACGGCCTTCGCCACCCCCGATATGCCGCGCGTCGAGAATTCGACGGAAATGCGCTCGTTGCCGTTCTGATCGCGCCGTTCGAGAAATCGAGACATCGCCCTTAATTCGCGTTCGTAGCTCACCGCCACGAACACAAGAACGAAAGCCGCAAGCGTTACGGCGAACGCGATGACGGTTGCAAGCATGGCCTCGCCTCCTTTCTTCATGGGACGCTTCGCATCGGCAACGCGCCGCCCGCATGTCCGTCTCCGGTGCCGGCGCGCCCTGCCCGCCCAACGCGATAGCCGAAGCGCAAGCGGGCGCCGTCGGTCGAAAACCGTCATTAATACATTAATAAGAAGCTACGATGGGACGCACTCCGACGCCGCATCGCAGCCCCTAACGCAACGCAGTCCTATCCGATGCTGCGACGGCGCATCACGAGGACACACAGCGCAGCGCCGATGAGAATCGTCCCGATGGACTGCACATACGAAAGCGGGTCGCAGATGCCGCCCGCCCCGAGCATCGACGCGTCGGCCGCAAGATAGCCGTCGAGGCAATCGCGAATAGCGGCCGGCATTCCGGGAACGTTGGCCAAGACGAACATCATCAGACCCTCCGCTCCCCCGCCGCCGAAGAACAACGCCGCGATCACGCCAGCCATTTCGCTTTTCGTCACGAACACGACCAAGACGGTCAGCACGGCGTAAGCAGCCACGCACAAGATCACCTGGACAAGCCACTGGAAGAAATCCCCGACCGAAGGAAGCGCCGGGGCCACGCCCGCGATGCGCACGCCCGTCTCGGTCACCACGACGCCCACCACGGTCATCGCCGCAGACAGCAGCACGCACAATGCCACGAACGCAAGCGCATAGGACGCTCTGCCGCCGCGCGCCTGGATCATGTTCTTCACATAGCCGTGTTTGAAAAACTCCGACGCCATCGATGCCATGAAAATCGAGAAGAACATAGCGATGAGCGACCCGCCGACGAACGACGAACCCCACAACGCCAATGACGGAACGCCGTCGTGGATGCCGACGACGATGCCCAGCTCGGTGAACCACGGCACGTGCAGATGCATCCAGATGGCAGCCGCCTCGAACGCGCACATGCACGCGAACGCGATTCCGAACACCGCCGCATAACGCGACCTGATCACATAGCGTATCTGCGCCTTCATCATGCTAAGCACGGCGACCGCCCCCTTTCGAGGAGGACATGCGCGCGACGGCGCGAGAGGCGGGTGCGGCGCTCTCGGCGTCATCCTTTCCGCCCATCAGGTCGATGAAAAGATCCTCGATGTCGTTTTCATGCACCGAAAGCTCGGTCACCACGACGCCTGCCGCCGCAAGCGCCCGGCCCGCCGTCTCGGTGTCGATGCCCTGAACACGGATAGCGTCGTCTTCCATAAGCGCACAGCGAGCTTCGGGCGCCGCATCCTGAAGCGCGACGACCGCCAACTGCGGAGCCGTGCAGCGAACGAGCACGTAATCGGCGCAGGCTCGTTCCACCTCTTCGGCGGAAAACTCTTTCACCAGGCGCCCTTCGCGCAACACGCCATAGCGCGTCACCATGCGTTCAAGCTGGTCAAGAACATGCGAGCTGATGAACACGGTGACTCCGCGATCGCGGGCAAGCGTCGTCACCAGGTCGCGCACCTCTCGCACGCCCTGAGGATCGAGCCCGTTGAACGGCTCGTCGAGCAGCAGCAAATCGGGAGAACCCACCAGCGCAAGCGCCAATCCCAAGCGCTGTTTCATGCCGAGCGAATACGACTTGACGCGCTTTTTCGCCACATCGGCCAGGCCCACCATGGAAAGCGCTTCGGAACTTGCGTGCTTCGCATCCACCACGCCGAGCGAGAGAGCTCGGCACATCACGTTGTCGAACCCATTGAGACCCGGCAAAACGCCGGGGCTTTCGATAAGCGCTCCGACACGCCTGCTGGCGGAGCCTGGAGCCAAAGGCTCGCCGAACATGCTGATTCGGCCCTCGGTGGGAATGGCAAGTCCCGCAAGCATCTTCATGACCGTCGATTTACCTGCGCCGTTGCGCCCGACGAATCCGTAGATTTCGCCGCGCCGAACCGTCAGGTCGAGCGCCTCGACGACGCGTTTGCGCCCGTAGGACTTCGAAAGCCCCGCGGTTTCGATGACATTCATCGTCGTTCCTTTCTTTCCGGTATCCACTGCCATCGAGAATACGCGGCGGCCCTTCAGGAAATTCGCAGCCTTTTACAAGAAAGATACAAGATTGCCGATCGGCTATTCGTCAACCAATTTGAATCCGATGCCCCAGACGGTTTCGATGTAATCCTGGGTGCCGCTGTCTTTAAGCTTGCGGCGGATATTGGAAATATGGGTGCTGATAGTGCGTTCGTCCGTGAGCGCCTCTTCGTTGCGCACGATCTCGAACAGTTCGCGTTTGGTGAACACCTTTTTCGGGTGACGGACGAACGCCGCCAGGATGTCGAACTCCGTACGGGTCAATCCGACGGAAACGCCCGCTGCCGAAAAAGCGCGGCCCTGCTCGTCGATGCGCCACTCCCTGAATACCGACGCATCCGAACGGCTTCGCTGCGCGCCGGGTGTTCCGGCGTCTTTTCGGCGCAGCACCGCCTCCAAACGCGCGACAAGCTCGTCCAAGTCGAACGGCTTCACCAGATAGTCATCGGCGCCTTCGCGCAAAAGCGCCACGCGCTGCGACACATCGCCTTTCGCCGAAGCCACGATCACCGGCGCATTCCCTTGGGAGCGGATGGCGGCGAGCACCTCTTCGCCCGACGCCCCGGGGAGCATGAGGTCGCATATGGCCGCATCGAAAACGAAGCCGCCTTCGATCAGCAGGCAGGCTTCGCTCCCCGAATACGCGCAACGGCACGCGAAGCCCTCCTGCTCAAGGGCCGTGCGTACCACATCGCTGATAGCAGCATCGTCTTCCACGATCAAAACCGTGCCGCGTCCGGTGTCATCCATGCGTGCGCCTTTCTCT
Organism: uncultured Slackia sp.; assembly: GCA_900555495.1. Classification (GTDB taxonomy): domain Bacteria; phylum Actinomycetota; class Coriobacteriia; order Coriobacteriales; family Eggerthellaceae; genus Slackia. Next base: position 4,213 of record USLD01000045.1, read on the forward strand.
TCGTCGCACGATTATACGGCGCGCGCCGGAAACGCTCCGGTGAAAAGCCGGCCGAAAAAAACGCCGGGGGCCGGAAACGAATCGCTTCCGGCCCCCGGTTTCCCCACGGCATCGCCTGATCCTCGCGCATGGAACCGGCCATCGAGGAGCAGCGGCCGCCTACGCGCCCTGACGTCCGCGGCCCTCGCCTTGTCCCTGATGCCCGCATCCGCGTCCATGGCCCGACCCGCACGACGAACCTTGCTCGCCCGCATGTCCCGCGCAGGCGGAATCGCACGTATCGACCCCCGCCTGGGCGGCGAGGGCTCTCAGCTCGGCCATCGTCATGGTCGCGGCATCTTCTTGGGAGACATCGACGCCTTGCCCGACCAGGGCCTCGTACACGCGATACCGCCCCAGGCCCATGCCGCTTTCGACGGCGGCCCGGCATTGCTCGTCGGTAAGCCTTCCGCAGTGGACCTCCGCATCCTCGCGCTCGAAGCTGCGCAGCGCCGCCGACTCGATGGCCGCGCAACGCGCCTCGTCGTCGCATGCGACGCCCACTTCCACCACCGCGCCTTCGCCGATGTAGCCTTCGCACGCATCGGCCAGGACCTGCATGGCCTCTTCGCACGCCATGCCGTCTATATCGACCCGGTCGAGCACCGCCGCGGCGTCGTCGTTGACGGCACGGGCATCCACCACGCGGTCGAAGCGGTTTACAGAAAGCTCGAACGACGGATTCACATCGATGCCCACGCGCGCCACGGGAGCCATGGCGTACGCGAAGCCGCCCACGCCGATCGCGGCGAAGACGGCGCAGGCAACCGCCGCCATGGCGACCTTGCGCGAAAACGACCTGCGCGCACGCGGCACACGGCGGCGCACAGGCGCGAAGGCCTCGGCCGAAACGCGATCGTCGCGAAGCGGCTGCTCGGCGCCGCCGGACGCGGCGAACAAAGGAGCGAACACCCGGGCATCGGACCCATCGGATGCGGCAGGCTCTTCGCCGCGCCGCGCCTCGATCCGCGCGATAGCGGCGGCTTTCAGCGCGTCGGGCGCATGCAGCGCGCCGTAGGCTTCGCTCAGACGATCGTCGACATCGCTCATGACAGCGCCTCCTTCAACTGCTTGCGGCCCCGCGAGATCCAGGAATACACCGTGCCTTCGGGCGCGCCGATCATGCGGGCGATTTCGGGCACGGTGTAGCCCTCGCACGCGAAAAGATACAGCGGGGTTTTGGGCGGATCGCTCAGCCGATTCACGGCGTCGAGCACCTCGCGCACCTCGGAGGCGTGTTCCTTGCCCCCGCACGCGAACGTATCGCCCCGACGCTCCATCTCCGCGTCAAGCGACACGTTCGTCCTGGCACGGGAGCGCAACAGGTCTTTGCAGCCGTTGATGGCCACGCGCAAAAGCCACGCCTTGACATGATCTTGTTCGCGAAACGGCTCGTCGCGTTGGGCGTATTTGGCGAACACGTCCTGGAATACGTCTTCGGCGTCATGCGCCGGCACATACGTCAGACACGCGCGCCAGACGGCATCGCCGTAGCGTTCGACCGCCTCTTCGATATCTCGCGCATCGCGCACGTGCTGCCCCTTTTCCCTGGTTGAAAACGAAACGGCCGCCCGATGCTACCAGGCGCCGCGACCGTGGCCGAAACCTGCGCCGTCGCCGTGGCCATGGCCGCGGCCGTAACCGTAGCCGCATCCGACGCCGTCCTGGCGATTGTCGCACACGCCGTCGCCGTCGGCGTCCACATAACCGCCGGGATAGGCCGCGCCGCACGTATCGCACACGCCGTCGGCGTCGGCATCGGCGCACGCGCCCGCAGCGCACGCGCCGGCACGGTTGTCGCATACGCCGTCGCCATCGGCGTCGACGAAGCCCTGGCCCGCCCCGTTGCCGCGACCGAGCGCGCCGTCAGCGCCCTGGCCGCGACCGATATGCGTTCCGAAGTTATCGCACACGCCGTCGGCGTCGGCATCGACGAAGCCCTCGCACGAAGCCGCCTTGCAGCATGCGTTCTTGGCATACGCGCCCATATCCGCAAGGCACTTGCTGGCCGCCGCCGCACATGCGCGCATGCAGGGAGAATCGCAACCTGCGCCGGCGCGCGGACCCTGGGCGAATGCGGGAGCCGCAGCCAGCGAGAATGCCAGCGCCGTCGCCGCCAGAACCGCGAACGCCGTTTTGGCAGGCTGGGCCTTCTTGGCGGTACCGACCGTGTTTTTCATATCGACCTCTTTTCCGATGCACCGCCCGCGCCTGACGCCTCGACCCGTTTCGGCGAAAGCGCCGCGAGCGGTTTTCTTTCCCTTCGCCTTGAACACGATCGGGCGCGACGTTTCCTTGCAAGAATGTCGAAGAATTTTTTCATCCTACGATTCGCGCGCCAGACGCTCGCCCATCAAATACCCCATGACCGATGCCATCATCAGGCCGCGCGTCCATCCGCTGGAATCTCCCAGGCAATGCAGGTTCTCGATGTTCGTGTCGAACTTCTCGTCCATTCTCACGCGATTGCTGTAGAACTTCAGCTCGGGCGCATACAGCAGCGTCTCGCCCGCCGCGAAACCGGGAATGGCCTGGTTGACGGCCAGCATGAAGTTCATGATCGATGTCATGGTGCGATACGGCATGGCGCTCGTGATATCGCCCGCCACGGCGTCGGGCAGCGTCGGACGCACGTTGGAACGGTTCAGCTCGTCTTGCCACGTGCGCTTGCCGTCCAGAATGTCGCCGAAACGCTGCACCAGGATGCGGCCCGCGCCCAGCATGTTCACCACCGCACCGATCTTCTGCGCATAGGCGATCGGCTGGTCGAACGGCTCGCGGAAGTTATGCGAGCACAGAATCGCCAAATTGGTGTTTTCAGACTTGCGTTCTTTATAGGAATGGCCGTTGACCACCGCCAGTCCGCCGTCGTAGTTCTCTTGGCTCACGAAGCCGCCCGGGTTCTGGCAGAACGTGCGCACCTTGTTGCGGAACGGATTCGGATAGCCGATCAGCTTGCTTTCGTAGAGCACGTTGTTCACGCGCTCCATGATTTCGTTGCGCATCTCCACGCGCACGCCCACGTCCACCGGGCCGGGCGCATGCTCGATGCCGTGCTCGACGCACAACCGTTCGAGCCAGTCGGCGCCGCGGCGGCCCGTGGCCACCACCACGCGATCGGCGGCGATGGCGCGCTCGATGCCGTCGGGGCCCTTCACGATTACGCCGCGGCAGACGTCGCCTTCCATGGCCACATCCAGGCATTCCGTGCGAAACAGCAGTTCGACGCCTGCTTCACGCAGGTGGTCCTCGATCCTGCCGTAGATTTCCTGCGCCTTCTCGGTGCCCAGGTGGCGAATCGGGCAATCCACCAGCTTCAGGCCCGCCTGAATGGCGCGGCGGCGGATTTCCTTCACCTCGTCGGGAGCGCCCACGCCTTCCACGTGCGTGTCTGCGCCGAAACGCAGGTATATGCCGTCGACGCGTTCGATGGTGTCTTGGGCAAGGCGCTCGCCGATCAACTCGGGCAAATCGCCGCCCACCTCGCACGACAACGAAAGCTTGCCGTCGGAAAAAGCGCCCGCGCCCGAGAAGCCCGTAGTGATGCGACAAGGCTCGCAGCCGACGCAGCGGCCCGTTTTCGCTTTCGGACACGAGCGGTCCTCGATAGCGAGCCCCTTCTCGACGATGACGATACGTGCGGCAACGCCGCTTTCCAAAAGACCCAACGCAGTGAAGATGCCCGACGGGCCCGCGCCAACGATGACGATGTCGGCGCTCGAATCGAAACGCATGATATTCCTCCCCTTGTGCAAATCGACGCCGCACGGCGGCGCCTTGGCATTGTAGCGCGAAAGGCTTTGTTCGAATCGGGCGCATTCCGTCCGAAAACGCCTCTCTGAAATTGGGCAGCTGTCCAAGGAATAGCGCGGTTGCGCCGCATATCGCATCCTCTGCACAAATATGGCACTTAATCAGGCTAAAGTACTTCTACGAAAACATCCGAGGTGCGGCATTGACGCTCCGTCAACGCGCGAAACCCGCCCCGATCATCGCCCTTCAGTCGAATATCAGGCGCTTTCACCTGATTAGACCGATAATCCCGCCCAATCCGCGCCCAGAGGAAAAACACCGCCGAAAACCATGCCGAACCTGAAAATGCTAGCGGTCGAATCGAAGCGGCAGACGGGATATTTGTCGATCCTTTTTGGGCGAATGTACAATTTTTTTGCTTTGTTGCAATAAATTATTGACCATGAAAGCGGCCTCTTTATAATGAATCTCGCAACATCGAAGGAGTCAGCCATGAGCAACGGAACCGCACATACCCCGGCCTCCCCAGCCTGCTGCGGCACCCCCCGTTGTCTCCCCTTCATGTTCAATCTCACCCCATTTGATGCCCGCAGCGCCTGCGGGCATCGCCGTTTCGGCACCGTTTCTCACGCATATTCCTATCGATATCTTTAGCACACGGATGCAGCGCGGGCGTTGTTTCTCTCTCGCTCGACCCGCCTCCCGTGTGCGCCTCCTGGGCGATACGCGTTTTCCGTTTCGACGGAAAACGCTGCGTCCCTCGGGCCGTTTCGTCATA
>USLD01000046.1 GCA_900555495.1 uncultured Slackia sp.
CGTGCCGCCGCAGTTGCGGCAGGTGCTGGCCGTCTGCATGTCGCCGAGGAAGGTGTGCTGCACCGTGACCACGCGGCCGCGGCCCTCGCATTCGGGGCAGTCGATCTCATGGCCGCCCTCGCCCATGCCGCTGCCGCCGCACGCCTCGCACGGAGCCAGGCGGTCGTAGACGATTTCCTTCTTGGCGCCCGCAGCGACCTCTTCGAGCGTCAGGCGCAAGCCGACTCCCATATCGCGGCCTTCCTTGCGCACGTTGGCGCGGCCGCCCGCAGCGCCGCCGAAGAAGCTCGAGAACAAATCGCCCATACCGAAGCCGCCGCCGAACAGGTCGTCGAAATCGACGTACTGATAGCCGCCCGCGCCGCCTGCGCCGCCGGCAGCGCCCGGAATGGTACCGAAGCGGTCGTACTGGGCGCGCTTCGTGGAATCGGAAAGCACGTCGTAAGCCTCGTTGAGCTCTTTGAAGCGGCCCTCGGCATCGGGGGCCTTGTTCACGTCGGGATGAAGCTCGCGCGCCTTGCGGCGGAACGCCTTCTTGATTTCGTCGTCGGTGGCGGTTTTCGATACGCCGAGAATGGCGTAGAGGTCTTTTGCCATAACGGTTGGTTACCTTCCTCGTATTTACAGGTCGCGCAGCGCGCTTCGTGCGGCGCGCACGGCGTTGATGACTTTCGAATAATCCATGCGCGTGGGGCCGATGACCGCCACGATGCCCGAAGAATCGGATGGGCCGTACTGCGCAGCTACCACCGACACGCCTGAGAGCTGACTCGCGCCGTTCTCGCTGCCGATGCGCACTTCCAAAGCATTGCCCGATTCGGCCACGTCGTCGAATAGGTGCATGAGCACGGTATCGTCTTCAAGCACCTGGAGCACGGGAAGCGCTGCGGCGGCATTGCTGAACTCAGGCTTATTCAGAAGCGACGAGATGCCGAGCCTATGGGCGCGATCGGACTCGCCCGCATTGAGGCATTCGACAAGATCGTCGATGCGCCCGAGAGGGCTCGCCAAAGCATCGGAGGTGCGTCGTGCGGCCATGCCGCGAACCTCCGACATCGGCCTTCCTGAAAGAACGTCGTTCAAGGCGTTCTGGACGGATGCCAAATCGTCAGGCGAAACCTCTTCGGCGAACTCGACATGACGGTCGAGTACTTGGCCGTCGTCGGTGACGACCACCATGAGAACACGGTAAGGCGTGAACGACACCAGCGATACCTGCTTGACGGCTGTACCCAGAAGAGAAGGGGCCAAGACGACCGACAGGCAATCGGTCAGACGCGTGAGGGCCGCGGAGGTCTTCTCCATGAGGTCGTCCACCTTCGAAGCCGCGTCGCGCAGCTCGTCGAATGCGGTTCCTTCGGTCTCGTCGCCGTACTCCTCTTCGAGAAGATCGTCGACGAAAGCGCGATAACCAGCATCGGTCGGAATGCGCCCCGCCGAGGTGTGAGGAGACGTCAAATAGCCCTCGTCCTCGAGCACCGACAGCTCGTTGCGCACCGTGGCCGGAGACACGCCCAGACGATAGCGGTCGACGAGTGTGCGCGAGCCGACGGGCTGCGCATTGGCGATGTATTCCTCGATGAGCGCCTGAAGCACTCTTTGCCTGCGATCAGACAACACGAATCTCGTCCTCCTTCGCATCGCGAGGTTTGTCGTTCTTTGCATGAATCCGATATGAAGGTGATTCTAGCAGCCTTGAAGCACGAGTGCTAACACGTCGCGCAAACGTCACGAACCCGTCATTGAGAGGATTTCTCCGCACCGGCATACGCGGCAAAAGAATGCCTCGGCGTCACAGGGGTAAAAGAAACGGCCCTCGCCGCATGAAGCGGCAAGGGCCGGAAACGTCGTCGCTACGCAATCAACGCCACATCGCGGCATGTGCGGAGCAAACGATAATCATGCTCGCCGAGAGGCGCGACGGCATCGCCGTGCGCAGCTTTCACCGCATCACGGCAAACGTCTTCGAAAGCATGCGCCCTTTCGCGAAAGCAAGCGCGCACGAACGCGCCGCTGCCGCGCGCCACACGAACGCCATCGGCATACAACGACCAATGTTCGGGATCGTACTCGCCGCCGCCCTCGAGCACGAGCTGGAGCACATGACGCATATCGGTACGCGCCAACTCCGACTCGAGCAGCTCGACGCTATAGCGCATCTGATAGGCCAGATTGGATTTAGCCAACGCGGACGCGAAGCCCGTCGGCTTATCGAGCCAATGCATCGGCTCGGGATCGCACGTAAGATTAAGGAAATCGCGTACACCACGCAAAGCAACATCGTCCATAACGGACTCCTTTCATCGATGTTGGCAGGACCACCGTGCGCGATGCCGGTTGGTGTCGGGATCTTCGAGCCAACTCTCTACCCCGACTCTGGATAAAAACGGACGCAGCAAAACAGCTGCGCGCCTTGTAGTCTACATGGTGTCGAACGAAACAATCAAGACACGCAAATATTCTGCAAAACGATTCACATGCGTCTCGTACGATCTATTTGAATCTGTCAATATTGCTATTTCAAGTACATCGATAGGTTCAAATTATTTTTGGACTTATCAGTATGAATTTATATTCCATTTTTGATAAGTTCAAAATGGCTCATATGAGAAATGTCGGCACAATATCGCAGACCGCACCGTCGCGACGAGACCTTCGGGGCATCATAGAGGATCGCAGCATCGTTCTGGCCCTTGGGCCAGATACGCAGCCTCTTCCGCTTCGATGCGCGAGCGGTCCGCAAGCAAATCCTCGAGAACCCGGTCGAAATCGGACAGGGTCACGCAACGATTCAGTTCGCCGCGCGCGTGGGCGGCGCCGGGAATGCCATGCAGATACCACATGACGTGCTTGCGCATGTACACGAGATTGTTCCCCATGCGATGCGAAAGGATCTCGGCATGCCGGTGGGCCATGGCGACACGCTCTTCGACCGTCGGCAAAGCAGGCTCTTCCCCGCCCTGCAAGGAGGCCTTCACGCGCGCGAAAAGCCACGGATCGCCCTGGGCGGCTCGTCCGATCATCACCGCATCGCATCCGGTGCGCTCGACGAGCGCTACGGCATCCGAGCCGCTGCGCACGTCGCCGTTGCCGATGACGGGAATGGCGACGGCCTGCTTCACGCGAGCTACGACATCCCAGTCGGCGGTGCCGCTGTAGAACTGGGCGGCCGTGCGGCCGTGCACCGCCACCGCGGCGGCTCCCGCGTCTTCGACCCTGCGCGCGAACTCGACGGCGACGTCCTCCCCTTCGTGATAGCCCTTTCGAAACTTCACGGTCACAGGATGCTCGACCGCGGCAGACACCTGGCGCACGATATCGCACGCCGTATCGGGCGTCGTCAGCAAGGCGCTGCCGTCGCCTTTCTTCACGATCTTGCGCGCAGGACAGCCCATATTGATGTCGATGTAGGCGAGCGCATCGCCCATCTGCTCTTCGACCCAGGCTGCCTCGCGCGCCATGGTCTGAGGCTCGTGGCCGAACAGCTGCACGGCGACGCGCTTCTCATTGGGCGCTCGGTCGAGCAGATGGCGCGTCTTCTCGTTGGCGAACGAAAGGGCCTTGGACGACACCATCTCGGTATAGGTCAGATCGACGCCGCACTCGACGCACAGCTGCCTGAAGGCGAGGTCGTTCACGCCCGCCATGGGCGCAAGCAGCACGGGAACGTCGACACGCCCGCCGCCCGTCGACGCGTTCGACGCGAACTTACGGAGCCAGCTCATAGATCCTCCCATACAGCTCGTTGCCCAGAAGCCAGCCGCCGAACGTCGGCACGAAACGTCCGTCCTTGCGCTCGACCAGATTGTCGCGCACCAAGCCCCTGAACGTCTCCTGCACCGTCGGAAGCAGCAGCGCCGCCTCAAGCACCTCTTCCTCGGAGACGCCGCGGCACATGCGCATCTTCATCATGAGGTCTTCGGCGGCCATTTGACGGCGATCCAGATCGTCGACCACTTCGCCGTCCTGAACGCGCATGCGGCGCGCGTCGTTCTGCGTCATCGTGACGGCCGATAAGCCGAGGCCGAGATACGGCACGCCCGTCCAATAGGCTATGTTGTGCTTGCACTCGTAACCTTCCTTGGCATAGCTTGCCACCTCGTAGCGGTGAAAGCCTGCGGGCGCCAGCACATTGGGCGCCATGGACATCATGAGGGCTTCCTGCTCCTCATTCACGTCGTCGATCTGCCCCTTGTCGACCATCTTCTGAAACGGCGTGTGTTCCTCGATGGTGAGCGGATAGACGCTGACATGCGTCACGCCCAGCTCGACCGCCTTGTTCAAGCTTTCGAGGAACATCTCGGGCGTCTGGCCCGGAATGCCGCACATCAGATCGACGGACACGTTCTCGAAGCGCTCCTGCGCCATACGGACGGCCTCTTCGGCGCGCGCGCCATCATGGACGCGGTCGAGCGTCCGGAGCAGGCCGTCGTCGAAGCTCTGCACGCCGATAGAAAGGCGATTCACGCCGAGCGCGTAGATGTCGCGGATCAACTCGGGCGTGATGCTTTCGGGGTTAGCCTCCATGGAGCACTCCACCTCGGGCGTCAGGTCCATGGACACGCCCAGCGTGTACAGCAGGTTGGAAAGGTGCTTCGAGCCGATGTACGAAGGCGTGCCGCCGCCGAGGTACACCGTTTCGATCGCCGAGAGCTCGCCTTCTTTCGCTTTACGGCGAATATCCAGGATGAGCCGCTCGATATACTCGCCGATCTCGGGGCTGTCGCGCTCGACCGCCCGCGTGGCGAAATCGCAATAAGCGCAACGATGCTTGCAGAACGGAAGGTGGATATAGAGCGCTTTATAAGGGTCGTGTGGCATTGCCGTCCTCCCTCGAATCGAATCTTGCAGGAAATCGAAAAAGCGGAACGAGCCGCCGCGAGCCCGAGCCTTCGCCTTCGAATGCCCGGGAACCCGCAACGGCCCTAAAGATACAGGCGAGAGCCCTGCCTCGCTTTGAATTTGCGCGCGAACACGAATTTCGCGATCTTGTACTTCATCCCCTTGATGGCCCTGCCCTTCAGGCGGCACGCATGCACGCAACGCATGCACGAGATGCATCGCGCCGCGTCGGTCGACGAAGGGGCCTCTTCGGGAATCGCCCCCGTCGGACAGACGCGGGCGCAGATGCCGCACGACGTGCAACCGCCGACCACCTCGGGAACGAACGGGACGCCGCCGAACTCCTTGTACGGCCTGGAGCCGGGCAGATCGGGGTTCAGCAGGGTCTCTGCGCCCTCGGCCGCAGCGACCTTGTCGCGCACGCGCGCGCAGAATTCGTCGATATCGGAGAAATCGCGCTCGTCAGGACGGCCGATCGCCACATCGGTCATCAGGCTGTGATGCGCGACGAACGCCCCCGCAGCCGCAACGACGAATCCCGCGCGCTCGACGGCGTCGGCAAGCTCGAGCAGCGTATCGTCGATATCGCGATTGCCGAACGTCGCGACGAGAACGGCGAGCGCCCCGTTGCCGTTACAGGCCTCGATTTTCTCGACGACGGGCGCAGGGACGCGTCCGCCGTACGACGGCACGCCGATGACCGCGATATCGCCGGAGGCGAATTCGAAATCGACCCGAGCGGCATACGGCGTTATGTCGAACGACGCCTGGCAGCCGCCCAGACCGTCGCACACGCGCGCGACCACGCTCTTCGTCGCGCCCGCGCCCGTGAAAAAGACCGAGACGACGTTTTTCATCTGCATACAACGCCTCCAAACAACGACGGTTCCGCTTCGCGAAACCGTCGACGGATTCTTATATCGTTTTCGTCGCACGCCCTCGAATCGAAGAGCGGGCGGCCGAATGCGCCGTTATCCGACTACTCGTCGACCTTCAGGATGGCCATGAACGCCTCCTGGGGAACCTCGACGTTACCGATAGCCTTCATGCGCTTCTTGCCGGCCTTCTGCTTCTCGAGCAGCTTGCGCTTACGCGAGATGTCGCCGCCGTAGCACTTGGCAAGCACGTCCTTGCGCTTCGCGCGGACCGTCTGGCGCGCCAGCACGCGGCCGCCGACGGCGGCCTGGATGGGCACCTCGAACATCTGCTGCGGGATGATCTCTTTGAGCTTCTCGCACAGCACGCGGCCGCGGTCATAGGCCTTGTCCTTGTGAACGATGAAGGACAAGGCGTCGATCGGCTTGCCGGAAAGCAGGATGTCGAGCTTCTGAAGAGCGCCGGGCTTGTAGCCCAAATATTCGTAATCGAGGCTCGCATAGCCCTTCGTTCGGCTCTTGAGCTGGTCGAAGTAGTCGAGAATCAGCTCGGAAGAAGGAATCTCCCAAATCATCTCGACCGTGGTCGCGGACAGGTAGTTCATGGTCTTGAACGTACCGCGATGCGCTACCGTGAGATCCATCACGGCGCCCACGTAATCGGGCGGGATCATGATGGTGGCCTTGAGATAGGGCTCTTCGACGTGGTCGATTTCGGACGGGTCGGGCATATCCTGCGGCGAATGCAGGCTCACCATGTCCTTGTTGGTCTTGTAGACGTGGTATTCGACGCTCGGCGCCGTCGCGATCAGATCGAGACCGAACTCACGCTCGAGACGCTCTTTGATGACCTCCATATGCAGCAGACCCAGGAAGCCGACGCGGAAGCCGAAGCCCAGAGCATGGCTGTTCTCAGGCTCCCAGATAAGCGCCGGGTCATTGAGAGAAAGCTTCTCGAGCGCCTCTTTGAGCGCCTCGTACTGGTCGCCGTCGATCGGGAACAGACCCGTATACACCATGGGTTTCGCCTCGCGATAGCCGGGCAACGGCTCGGTGACGCCGCCCGTCTTCGCCGTGATCGTATCGCCCACGCGGACCAGGGAGACGTCTTTGAGGCCCGTGACCAGGTAGCCGACTTCGCCGACCGAGAGCTCGGGCAGGGCGATTTCGGCAGGACGGCGGGCGCCCACCTCCTCGACCTGCAGCTCGGTTCCGGCATTGACCAGGCGAACCGTATCGCCCTTCTTGATCGATCCGTCGACAACGCGCACGAGCGCTACCACGCCGCGATACGCATCGAAATACGAATCGAAAATCAGCGCACGCAACGGAGCGTCGGGGTTTCCTTCGGGCGCGGGGATCATGTGCACCACGGCTTCGAGCAGATCGGGAATACCCTCGCCCGTCTTGCCGCTCGCCAGGATGGCGTCGTCGGCGGGAATGGCAAGGCCATCTTCGATTTCGCCCTTGACGCGCTCGGGCTCGGCGGCCGGAAGGTCGATCTTGTTGATGAGAGGGATGATTTCGAGGTCGGCATTCATCGCCATCATGGCGTTCGCCACGGTCTGGGCCTCGACGCCCTGCGTCGCATCGACGACCAGCACGGCGCCCTCGCATGCCGCGAGGCTTCGACTCACCTCGTAGGTGAAGTCGACGTGGCCCGGCGTGTCGATCAGATTGAACTGATAGACCTGACCGTCATCAGCCGTGTAATCCACGCGGACGGCCTGGCTCTTGATCGTGATGCCGCGCTCGCGTTCGATATCCATGCTATCGAGCAGCTGCTCGGTCATATCGCGCGAAGAGACCGTGCCGGTCAACTCGAGAACACGGTCGGAAAGCGTCGATTTACCGTGGTCGATATGGGCGATGATGCTGAAATTCCTGATAAAGCGGGGATCGGTTGCCATGATGTCCTGTTCGTTCCTCGATGCCGCGCTCACGCGCGTTCCGTTATCCGATACATAGCCTCGAAGGCGTTTTTCTCGCCGTGTATTGTATCGCTCGAAGTCCTCGAGCGCGACGGTCCGGCGGCCGAAAGGCTACGCCTGCGCCAAATAGCTCTCGATGACCTTCTTAAGATCGTCGATACCGGTGCCGTTTTCGGACGAACACGGCACGACCTCGACCTCAGGGCCGAAGGCAAGCTGCTTGCGCAGTGCCGCGACCTGACGAAGCATCTGGGTCTTGCTCAGCTTATCCGCCTTGGTGAGCACCACCATGAAAGGAAGCTCGGCCTCTTTGAGGAAGTCGATCATCTGCACGTCGAGCTTCGTTGCGGGATGACGGATATCGACCAGCGAGACCACGAGCCTGAAATCGCGGTCCTGATCGAAATAGCCGTTGATCATCTCGGCCCAACGCACCTTTTCGGACTTCGATACCTGCGCATAGCCGTACCCTGGCAGGTCGACGAAATGAGCGCCTTCGGCATCGAAGAAATTAATCGTGGAGGTCTTGCCCGGCTTCGAAGACACCTTCGCGAGCTTCTTGCGGTTGAAAAGCTTGTTAAGCAGAGAAGACTTGCCGACGTTCGAACGTCCGACGAATGCGATTTCGGGACGCGTCGACGCAGGAAGCTGGGAAGACGTTCCGTAGGCGGCAGCGAATTTGACGTTGTGGTAATTCATCGTGTCTCCTATCTTGTCGGCTTTATCCTAGCCGATTGCATGCACGACGCCCCGAAAAACAGGAAAACGCGCATGAGAGGAACCGGCCCGGCATCCGTGCGGTTTCGAAGCAATGCGAGCCTATATAAAGAGAGGCCCCGACGAATCGGAGCCTCTTTCCCCTTGAATGTGCGGTAAAACCGCGAGTTGCTTTATTCAGCAGCCTCTTCGGCAGCGGCCTCTGCCTCAGCCTTGGCCTTGGCCTCGTGAGCGGCAGCCTCTGCCTTCAGGGTAGCCTCGCGACGGACGGCCTTCTCCTTGGCAGCAGCCTCGTAAGCGGCCTTCTTGGCGGCCTTCTTGGCAGCCTTCTTCTTGTTCTTCCA
>USLD01000047.1 GCA_900555495.1 uncultured Slackia sp.
CCCGTTTTCGCGTTTACACGCATATATATAGTTAGTCCTTGCGGCCCTTACGCCTTGTGCTGCGCGGCGCGAAAGGCAGGCACGGCGCTTTCGACCGTCTGGGCCAGCGCCACGCCGACGAACAGCTTGATGGCGTCGAGCACGATGAAGGGCGCGATGCCTGCGGCGAACGCCGCCACCGGCCCCATGCCCGTCAGCACCATGAGCTGGATCCAGCCGCACAGATACGACGTCAAAAGCAGCACCGAAGCGCCCGCGCCGGCGCGCGCCGCGCGCATGGCCTTGCCCTCGGGACGACGCCACGCCTTGAACAGCAGCACCGCCAGGATGGCGCCGATGCCGAAGCCGACCAGGAAGCCGCCCGTCGGGCCCACGATGGAAGCCAGACCGCCTTTCATGCCCGAAAACACCGGCACGCCCACGGCGCCCAAAGCCAGATAACCGAAGATGCTGATCAAAGCCTGGCGCGCGGGGAACAGCGTCACGATGAACACCAGAACCATGGTCTGCAGCGTGAACGGCACTGGGCCGAGCGGCACGGTGACCCATGCGCTCACGGCCAAAAGCGCAATGGCCAGACCGCAGAACGCGACCGTTTCGGTTCGCTTAAGCGTCGTATTCTTCATAGACCCTTCCCCCTTGCATGGTCGGCAGCAAAACGTCAGGCATTGTAGCACTTTAGCGTGCGATAGCAAAAGCGGAACCGTGCGAACCATGAGAACCCCGCAGTCCGCAGCCCCGCCCCAGGCGCGGTCGCGTATGATGGAGCCGATCCCGGCGAGAGGAGCCTCATGATCAACCGATTCTGCAAAACGCCGCTATGGGAGTGCAGCAAGACCCTTGCCGATGTGGCTCTGGGCCGCACCCCCGCCGAAACCGTGATCCGCAACGCGCGCCTGGTCAACGTGAACACGCGCGAGGTCATCGAAGGCGTCGACGTGGCCGTTTCGTGCGGACGCGTCGCCTATGTAGGAAACGCCGCGCACTGCATCGGCGATGCGACGCGCGTCATCGAAGCGGACGGGCGCTACCTTGCGCCTGGATTCCTGGACGGACATATCCACGTGGAATCGTCCATGATGGGCGCAGCTCAATATGCGCGGGCCGTGGTGGCCCATGGCACGGTGGGCATCTACTGGGATCCCCACGAGGTGGCGAACGTCGTCGGCCTCGCCGGCGTGAAAGCCATGGTGGAAGACGTGCGCCGCACGCCGCTCAAGGCCATGGTGACCACGCCATCATGCGTGCCGGCCGTTCCCGGGTTCGAAGACACCGGCAGCGCCATCGGCCCGGACGACATCGCCGAAAGCATGACGTGGGATTGCGTGGTAGGCCTCGGCGAAATGATGAATTTCCCCGGGGTGCTTGCAGGCGACGCCCATCCGCTCGACGAGATAGCGGCCACGCTGAAGGCGGACGGCTGCGTGACAGGCCATTACTCCGTCCCCGAAACCGACCGAGGCCTGAACGCCTACGTAGGCGCGGGCATCCGCTGCTGCCACGAATCGACGCGCGCCGAGGATGCGCTGGCCAAGGCCCGTCTGGGCCAATACGCCCAGCTGCGCGAAGGTTCGGCCTGGCGCGACCTGGCCCAGTTGGCCCCCGCCATCGCCGACGGCGCCGTGGACACGCGCTTCTTCAATTTGATATCTGACGACACCCATCCCAACACGCTCGTCGAATACGGCCACCTCGACCACATTCTGCGCCGCGCCGTACAAGAAGGCATCGATGCGCTCGTCGCGCTGCAGATGGTCACCATCAACACGGCCACGTGCTTCCATATGGAACACGAGCTGGGAAGCATCGCGCCCGGCAAGTGCGCCGACCTGGTGCTTTTCTCCAGCCTGGCCGATTTCGACGTCTCGCTCGTCATGATCGACGGCGAGGTGGCGGCCGAAAACGGCAAGGCGACGTTCGAAGTGGAACCCTTCGACTACCCCGCCTGGATGACCGACACCATGCATGTGGGCGAAGATATCGCGGCGGACACCTTCCGCATCCCCGCAGTAGCGGCCGACGGGCGCGCGATCGAAAGCGGCGCCGTGCACGTGCGCGTCATGGAGGCGCTTTCGGGACGTGTCAACAACGTCGAGCGCATCGTCGAGATGCCCGTCGAAAACGGCGCCATCGAAGCCGATGTCGAACGCGACGTGCTGAAGGCCTTCGTCTTCGAGCGCCACAACGCCACGAAGACGCACGGATGCGGCCTGGTTTCGGGCTTCGGCATCAAGGGCGCGTTCGCGCAGACCGTGGCCCACGACGCCCACAACCTGCTGGTGGTGGGAAGCAACGACGAAGACATGGCGCTCGCGGCCAACACGCTGATCGCCTGCGGCGGCGGGGCGACCGCCGTGCGTGACGGCGAAGTGCTGGGCCTGGTGGAGCTTCCCGTGGCGGGTCTGATGAGCACGCGTCCCCTCGAAGACGTGGCCGCCCAGGTGGCGGGGCTCGAGCGCGCGTGGGAGCAGATGGGCTGCGCCATGCCGTCGCCGTTCATGACGATGGCCCTGCTCTCGCTCGCCTGCATTCCCGAACTGCGCCTGACCAACCGCGGGCTGGTGGACTGCCGCACGTTCGAGTTCGTGCCCCTCGTGGTCGACGAGATTCGCTAAACGACGCGAAACGAAACGACGCCTCCGCGGCTCATAGGCGGAGGCGTCGTTGCTTCAACAGTCTTCGGAAAGAACCTGAAATCGTCCGTTTCCGCAGGCCATATACCCCTTATCCGTATCGAGGCGGCCTACACGAGCAACGCTTCGTCGGCGGCGAGCGCCGCGGCCGCCTCGTCCAGCTGGACGCGCACGGCATCGTGGCCGGTGCCGCCGTAGGTGGTGCGGGCCGCAACGATGGCGTCGATGTCGAGCTCGCCCGCGATATCGTCCTCGAACAGGTCGCTTGCGCTCTTGAGCTGTTCGAGCGTCAGGTCCTCGAGACCGCAGCCCTCGGTTTCGCACAGCAGGACCAAACGTCCCACCACCGCGTGGGCCTCGCGGAACGGCATGCCCTTCTTCGCCAGGTAGTCGGCCACGTCGGTGGCGGCCATGAAGCCCTGACCCGACGCCTTGCGCATGGCGGCCTCGTTAAGCTCCATGGTCTCGATCATGCCGCCCATGCACAGCATGCAGTCATGCAGGGTCTTCGCGGCGTCGATCGCGCCCTCCTTGCATTCCTGCAGGTCCTTGTTGTAAGCCAGCGGCAGCGACTTCATCGTGACCAGCAAGCCCACCAAATCGCCCACCACGCGGCCCATCTTGCCGCGCGTCAACTCGGCGAAGTCGGGGTTCTTCTTCTGCGGCATGATCGAGCTGCCAGTCGAGAAGGCGTCGGAAAGCGTGATGAAGGAATACTCCGACGACGACCACAGGATGATTTCCTCGCACAGGCGCGACAGGTGCATCATCGACACGCTGCAGGCATACTCCAGATCGAGCAGGTAGTCGCGGTCGGACACGGCGTCGAGCGAATTGGGAATCGCGTGGTCGAAGCCCAGCAGCTCGCTCGTCATGGCGCGATCGAGCGGATAGGTGGTTCCCGCCAGCGCCGCCGATCCAAGCGGGTTCGCGTCGGCCGCGTCGTATGCGGCGGCCAGGCGCGCGAAGTCGCGCGTGAACATCCAGAAGTACGCAAGCATATGATGGCTGAACAGCACGGGCTGGGCATGCTGCAGATGCGTGTAGCCAGGCATGACCACACCGAAGTGGGCCTGCGCCTTCTCGATCAGCACATGACGAAGCGCGATGTTGCCCTCCATCAGCGACGCGAGCAGGTCTTTCGCATACAGGCGCAGATCGGTGGCCACCTGGTCGTTGCGCGAGCGGCCCGTGTGCAGGCGAGCGCCGGCCGAGCCGATGTCGGCGATGAGCGCCGCCTCGACCGCCATGTGGATGTCTTCGTCGTTCACGTCGAAAACGAACGAACCGTCGTCCATGCGCTCCTTCACGGCCGCAAGGCCCGCATCGATCGACGCGGCATCCTCGGCCGAGATGACGCCCTGCGCGGCGAGCATCTTGGCATGGGCGCGCGACCCGGCGATATCGTGCGCGTACATGTTCTTGTCGACCTCGAGCGAGGCGCCGAACTCCTGGGTGAAGGCATCAACGCCTCCGACGAACCTTCCCGACCACAGTGCCATTGATAAAACCTTTCCCACACCATGCATCGCCTGCATGGTTTCTTTCGGATAGCTTCGAGTTTGACGAGGTGTTTTGCAGAATGACTACCTACGCGGCATTGGCTGCGGCCGCCTCGTCGGCGGTCTGTTCGGCCTGCAACGCGGCATTGGCCGCAGGACCCTGCATGGCCGACCACGTGGTCACGGGCAGACCGTACAGGTCGATGAATCCCTTGGCCGATTCATGGTTGAACATGTCATCGGCGCCGTAGCTTGCCAAGTTGAAGTCGTAGAGCGAATAGGGGCTCTTGCGGCCTGCCACGGTGCAGCTTCCCTTGTACAGCTTCATCTTCACCGTGCCGGTGACGTATTTCTGCGTCGTAGCGCAGAACGAATCGAGCGCCATCTTCAGCGGAGAGAACCACATGCCCTGATACACCGCCGTGGCCCACTGCTGCTCGACGCCCAGCTTGTAGTGCTGCGTCGCGCCGTCGAGACACAGGGTCTCGAGCGCCTTGTGGGCGTCGATCAGGACCTTCGCCGCGGGAACCTCGTAGCACTCGCGCGACTTCACGCCCACGAGACGGTTCTCCACCATGTCGAGACGCCCCACGCCGTGCGCGCCGGCCTTCACGTTGAGGGCCTTCACGATGTCGACGAAGGACATGTCCTCGCCGTTAAGCGAGCAGGGAACGCCCTGTTCGAAGCCGATTTCGACGTACTCGGCATGGTCGGGGGCGTCGGCCGCATCGGCGGTCAGCGTCCAGATGTCCGCGGGAGGCTCGGCCCAGGGGTCCTCGAGCACGCCGCACTCGATGGCGCGTCCCCACAGGTTGTCGTCGATCGAATACGGGGACTTCTTCGTGGCGGCAACCGGCACGCCGTGGGCCTTCGCCCATTCGATTTCCTCCTCGCGGCAGTGCAAGTCCCACTCGCGCACCGGCGCGACGATTTCGAGCGTGGGGTCGAGCGCCTTGATGGAGGTCTCGAAACGCACCTGATCGTTGCCCTTGCCCGTGCAGCCGTGGGCGATGTAGTGCGCGCCGAGCGCGTGGGCCACTTCGACCATGTGCTTGGAAAGCAGCGGGCGCGAAAGCGCTGAAAGCAACGGATAGGAATTCTCGTACAGGCCGTTGGCGGCGAGCGCCAGGGTGAGGAACTCGTTGGCGTATTCCTCGCGCATGTCCACGGCGAACGAGGCGATGGCGCCCATGTCCAGGGCCTTCTGCTTGATCGCGGCCAGATCGCTTTCGTCCTGGCCCACGTTGCCGCACACGGCGATGACGTCGAAGCCCTTCTCGACCTGCAGCCACTTCAGGCACACCGAGGTGTCCAGGCCGCCCGAATACGCCAGAACGACCTTTTCTTTGGCCTGGCCCTTGTTCTCGTTCATCGTGGTTTCCATGTTCGATCTCCTTTTCGTCAGCCGCGCCGTTGCTGCTCGCGCGGCCGGCGTCGTGTTCGGTTCGCCGCCCCTGCGGCCCGTCGTATGCATGCCCGATGCATGCGCTGCCATGGTTTCTTGCGGTGGCTGCGGCGCTTCGCCGCCATTCGTCCGAAAACAAAAAAGCACCCGGCGATGCCGGGTGCTTCAGGGTCCTTATGATGGGATGCTACAAGGAAGCTACCTTGTATGGACCGCAAGAAACACACGCGTGCATCGCAGCGTGTTACGTCGGTCCTGGCGTCGGAAGGAAAACTGCTGTGCGGTTGCGAACATGTCAGTTACTCCTTTCCGTTGAATCGCCGTTCGGGCATACATGGTACTTCGCTTTATTGCATTAAAGCGTGAATCGAACTTTAACGAATATTCCGAAACAATGCAAGGAGAAATATAAATTTTCTCATTTCGGAATATCTATGCATAAAGAAAGAACGCGCGAGCGCGTTAGAGCACCGTTTTCGTGGCGATCGCGTCGATTCCGGTGTCGCAGATATCGGCCACGACCACATCTCCTTCACGGACGGGAGGCTGCACGCGCGCAGCCGCGAGGAGGGCGGCGACTTGCATGATCTTGTTCTTCGGAACGGGCTGCGCGGTCTTCACGCTCACGGGGCTGAGCCTACCCTCGACGGGGACGCTCGCCGTGACCATGCGCACCGGATGGGTGGCTTCCTGGCGCGCATAATCCTTGCCGCGCTTGCACTTGCAGCCCACCACGCCCAGCGTATCGAGACCCTCGTCGCTTTGCGAAAGCATCACCGTGAGCCTGCAGCCCAAAGGACAGCAGATGCACGTGTACGTTTCCTCGAACGTGCGCTCGGGACGACCCGTCTTCAGCGGACCGCCCGGACGCGACGATGCGACGCCGCCCCAACGCGGCGCGTCGGCCTGCACGTTCTTGACGTCCGAACGCAGAAACGCCCGTTCGCTCGATGCGCCGGGCTTCGCTCCGGCGGCGGTTTCGTTGATATCGCTCATCGCTGCTCCTGCACCTTCACCGTCACTTCGACCGCCTGCGACAACGCGTCGCCCGCGATGTCGACACCCTGCATCTCGGCAGGCACCGCCACCGGCACGCGGCGCTTTTTGACCGTATGCCGCACGCCGTCGGCGTCGCGCGCCTCGACGAGCACCGTCGCCGCCTCGAACGCCTTCGACGTGCGGAAACGCAGCGTGATGCGCTCGGATTCGTCGCTGACGAACTGCGGCACCGCGTAGCGCACGCCTTCGCCCGCCGTCACGGGAACGCCGCGGCGGGTTTCGTATCCCGCAACGCCCGCGGCATGGCGTGCAGCCGCCAGGCCGGCGCGCTCGCCCTCGCTCGACACGAAGTCGACCAGGTCGTGGATGTGCAACGCGTTGCCGCACGCGAACACGCCATCGACGCCGGTCTGGAAATCGTCGTCGACCACCGGGCCTCCCGTCACCGGGTCGAGCTGCGCGCCCGCGGCCGACGCCATGGTGTTTTCGGGCACCAATCCCACCGACAGAAGCAACGTGTCGCACGCGATGCGTTGCTGCGTGCCCGCGATGGGCTTGAACGTCTGCGGATCGACGCGGCTCACCTCGACGGCCTCGAGGCGCCCCTCGCCCTCGATGCGCGTGACCGTGCGCCCCGTATACAGCGGAATGCCGAAGTCGTCCAGACACTGCACGATATTGCGGCGAAGGCCGCTTGGCTCCTGATTGATTTCGAAGACGCCTACCACGCGCGCACCCGCGAAGGCCAGACGGCGGGCCATGATGAGGCCGATATCGCCCGAGCCCAGAATGACCGCCTCTTTGCCGGGCAAGCATCCTTGCAGGTTCATCAAGTTCTGCGCCGAACCCGCCGAATACACGCCTGCGGGGCGCTCGCCCGCCACGTCCAGGGCGCCGACGCCGCGCTCGCGCGAACCCGTGGCCAGCACGACCGCGCCCGCGCGCACCTCATGCGACCCGAGCGGATCGACGTAGGCCACCCGCAGCGCCTCGCCGTCGGCGCGGCCGAATCCGAGCACGCTGGCCTCGGCTGCCACGTCGACGGAAAGGCCCTGCAGACCGGCCAGCTCGCGCGAAGCGTATTCGGGACCCGTCAGCTCCTCGCCGAAACGATGCAGGCCGAAGCCGTTGTGGATGCACTGCTTGAGGATGCCGCCCTGGTCGGGCTCGCGGTCGATCACGAGCACCGACGCCCCTTCGCGAGCCGCCGACGCCGCGGCCGCGATGCCCGCAGCGCCGCCGCCGATTACCGCCACATCGTAGGCCGCGCGCGCAGAATCCTGCGAGGCCTCAGCCTGTTCGCGTGCAGCATGGTCGAGCCGCGCGGTTGCGCAATACTGCTCGGGGGCCGCTGCCGCCAGCATGCCGCCCGCCAGGCGCTTCGGCAGTTCATCGGGAGAAACTCCCAGCTCGCACGCCACAATCTTCGCTATTTCGGGAACGCAGAAGCCGCCGTTGCAGCCGCCCATCATGGCCTCGGTGCGCCACTTCACGGCATCGAGGCACAGCACGGGAATGCGCGTATGCAGCACGGCCGCCACGTCCGCTTCGCTGATCTTCTTGCAACGGCACACAAGCCGGCCGGCACGCGGGTCGGCGGCGATGGCGGCGGCACGGCCCCGGTCGTCGAGCGCCGAGAACAGCGGCGGCATCTTCACCACGGGGTCGAACGATTCCTTGCACGGCGCGCCCACGTACGCCGCGATGCGCGGCGCCATGTCGACGGCCACGGCAGGCGCCGATGTCAATCCCGGCGAATCGAAACACGCCACGTTGAAGAATCCGGGCGCATCCGGAGCTTCGCCGATGACGAAATCGCCCGTGTCGCCCGTTGCGCGCACGCCCGCGAAATTCGCGATCTGGGTGCGCGGATCGAGCCCTGGAAACGTCTTGCGCGCGGCGTCGAAGATGAAATCGAGGCCTTCGCGCTGCGTCGCCACGGCGTCTTTGCCCTCCTGTTCGACGGCGTTCGGACCCACCAAGAGGTTTCCGTGCACCGTCGGCGACACGAGGACGCCCTTGCCC
>USLD01000048.1 GCA_900555495.1 uncultured Slackia sp.
GTTTGCCCTGAGGATTGCTCATCCTGCTCTTTCCTCCCTGCTAGGCCAGCCATTATCGAATGGCCCTATAGTAACGCCACCCGCGCCTGATGCCTGCGGCAAGCGGCATCGTTCGGCGAATCGCCACGAATCGACCCATTATGTCGTGTGCCGGAAACCTTCGACCGCCTACCGGCTGTAGGACCCGCCAGACGTGCATGAAAAAAGCCGCAGCCACTCGAGGCTGCGGCTTGCGGATGCGCGCTCCCGCGACAACCGAGGTCGAGGAGCGAAAATCCTCATGCGGAAAAGCTCCGCGTCAGAAAACGTCGCGTCCTACCAGAGGCCGTTGTCGTGCTTGTCACGCGCCTCCTGGCTGTAGCGCTGCTTATAGCGCACGTCCACTAGCTCGGCCACGATCGAGATGGCCAGCTCGGCGGGCGTCTTCGCGCCGAACTTCAGGCCGATCGGGCGCTTGACGGCCTCCCACTGCTCCTCGGTCATGCCGGCGTCCAGGCACAAATCGTGCACGCGGCTGTTCTTGCCCTTGCAGCCCATCATGCCCACGTAATGGACGCCCTGCCGGCCGGCCCACACGCAGCCCTCGGGATCGTGCATGTGCCCGCGCGTGACCACGCACACGTAATCGGACGGGTCGGCCTTCATGTCGGCGAGCTCGTCGAACGAACCGATCAGGGTGCGCTTCGCGTCGGGGAAACGCTCCTCGTTGAGGAAGGATGCGTCGTCGTCGACCACCTCCACGACGAAGCCCACGTGACGGGCAAGAACGGCCGTCTCGACCGCCACGTCGGAAGCGCCGAGCAGCCACACCTTCACCGGGTCGAACAGCGCGACCGACGTCCACGTAAGGCCGTCGAACTGGTCGTTGTGCATGGAGGGGCCGCGCGTGACGTCTTTCATCTGGAAGAAGTCGCGAGCGGAATATTCGCGGGCTGCAACCGCCTCTTTGGCGTCGTTGCAGAAAAATACCAGGTCGCAACCGTCGGCGCTGCCTACGTCGCCGTACTTCTTCGTCACTTCGTTATCGACGTTGGCGACCGCGGCGTCGGCGTCTTCGACCACCTTGAAGCCGATCCAGGCAAGGTCGTGCTCGTCGATGGCGCGAGCCGCACGCTCGAACACGCAGGCGTCTTCGGCCGTCAGCGCAGCGGAAATGCGCGCCAACGCCTCAGGAGACGTGCGCTTATCGGCCTCGGCGGCCTCGGCGGAAAAGCACGGGAAGTCGTCGACGGAAAGCTCGACGGGGCGCCCCGCGCGCAAGTCGGCCGCGATGGCAAGAAGCGTTTCTTTACGCATGTCTGGTTCCTTTCGTGTGAATCACCCGCTGTGAAAGCATGCCCGCTCGACGGCGTGACAAGCCCCCCTTCGCACAACGGACCCCCGAAAAACGAGGGTCCGTTTATTCTTGATTCAGAATATATCAGCATTCGCGGCATGCGACAAATAAGAACTCCCGGGCGAAGCCGGTCCGCGGCGCGCTAGCCTCGAGGCGCGATGTGCACCTTGCGGTCGTCGCCGACCGTCACGCGGCCTTCGGCGATCATCTGCAGCACCTCGGGATACACCTGGTGCTCGACCGCATGGATTTTCTCTTCGAGCGAATCGAGCGTGTCGTCCTCGGCGATTTCAACCGCGCGCTGGGCCACGATGGGGCCCTTGTCGTATTCGGCGTTGGCGAAATGCACCGTGACGCCCGTTACCTTCACGCCCGCCTCGTAGGCGTCGCGAATGGCATGCGCCCCCTTGAACGACGGGAGCAGCGCCGGGTGCAGGTTCAGCACGCGGTCGGGGAACGCCATCAGAATGGGGTCGGTCACCATGCGCATGTAGCCGGCCATGACCACGTATTCGCATCCCGCGTGCACGAGTTCGGTGGCGATGGCTTCGTTAGCCGTCTCGTAATCGGCATAGACGTCCTTGGAAAGCGCGACGGTCTGGATGCCAGCCTCCTGCGCGCGGACGAGGCCGTAGGCGTCGGGGCGGCTGGAAATGACCACGCGAATCTCGGCGTCGAGGCGGCCGGCCTCGATTTCGTCGATGATGGCCTGCAGATTCGATCCCGAGCCGGAGATAAGAACACCGATTTTCAGCGCCATGGCGCTCCTTTCTATCGTTTCGTGCGAAAAACGAAGAAGCGAAGCCCGCCTTCGCGATGCTTCGCTTCCCCTACGTCGGGAAAACCCGACGGCGACACCGTTACGCAGGATAACGGACGCAGCCCGTGCCTTCGATGATCGAGCCGATCACGCAGGGATCCTCGCCTGCGGCCTTGAGGTTCTCGATCACGGCCTCGACCTGGGAGGCGTCCACGATCAGCGCCATGCCGATGCCCATGTTGAAGGTCTTGAGAGCCTCTTCGTCGGACAGGCCCGCAGCCTCGACGGCCATCTGGGTGATGCCCGGGACGTCCCACTTCGCGGGATCGACCAGCGCGTCGAGATTCTTCGGCAGCGCGCGGTTGAGGTTCTCGGTCATGCCGCCGCCCGTGATGTGGGCCAACGCATGCACGGCGCCCGGAAGCTCGCGCAGGCAGGACAGGACCGGCTTCACGTAGATGCGCGTAGGCTCGATCAGGGCCTCGCCGATGGTCTTGCCGCCCAGACGCTCGTCGGTCTTGGCCAGGTCTTCGGCGGTCTTACCTTCCACCATGACCTTGCGGACCAGCGAATAGCCGTTGGAATGGAAGCCGCTCGAACGCAGGCCCACCACGACGTCGCCGCAGGCCACGTTGTCGGGACCGATCATCTTCGGACGGTCGACGACGCCCACGCAGAAGCCGGACAGGTCGTAATCGTCGGGATCCATGACGCCCGGATGCTCGGCCATCTCGCCGCCGACCAGGGCGCAGCCCGCCTGACGGCAACCGTCGGCAATGCCGCCCACGACGTCTGCGACATGCTCTTTGCGCAGCTTGCCGATGGCGATGTAGTCGAGGAAGAACAGGGGCTCGGCGCCGCAAGCAAGAATGTCGTTGACGCACATGGCCACCAGATCGATGCCCACCGTGTCATGCTTGCCGATCAGCTGGGCAACCTTGAGCTTGGTGCCCACGCCGTCCGTGCCGGAAATAAGGATGGGGTCTTCCATATCCTTCATTGCGGCGGCGGAGAACAGTCCGCCGAAACCGCCGATGTCGCCGATCACCTCGGGGCGATACGTCGAATGCACCGCGTCCTTGATGGCGTCGACCGCGGCCGCGCCCTCTTCGATATCGACGCCGGCGTCGGCGTAGGTTACCTGAGTCATGAGTCTCCCTTCATACCGGTGCACGCGGAACCCGCCGCGTTTGCTCGCTTCGTTCCATAATGACATGTCGAGGCGCGTACCGCCACATGCAGCATGCGCCTTGATACGAAAAACAACCTGTTCGGGCGAATACGGACGCTACGATGCCGCATTCGCGGGCTCGGCCGTCTCCACCACGGCGCCGAACAGCACAGCGCGCGTGGCCGCATAATCGTCGCCGCACGTGATAAGCGTGAACAGCTTCGTCGCCGCGCTCAAGTCGACATCCGTCGGCGTAGCGACCGTCGAGCTTTCGATATTCGCGGCCATATAGACATCCTGGCTGCTGCGGTCTGCGAAGTTGAACTGCAGGATCGACGTCTGCGAAGCGTCGACGATATCGGCGGCATAGGTCATGCAGCGATAATTGCGATCGGGCGTGAACACGTAGAACGTGCGCGCCGCATCGAACGCGGGCTGCTCGGTCATGGCCAGGACATGGGCGAACATGGTGTCGTCATTCATGTTATGGCCGTAAATCACATTGTTCTGATCGGTCATCGCGGGCGCATTGTCCGACGAAAGGAAGATCGCGCCCTTGTGGACCAGGCCGCCCGTTTCCCCCGCGAAATCCTTCCTCAGGTACTCTTCGTCGGTTTCGCCTTGGGCGATCGGATAGTCGATGCTCGTTCCGGGCATGTAGATCCATCCCACCGTATCGGGGTTTTTGCCCAAAAGCGCATCCCAATCCACCGTCATCGACGACAGGGCGTCGGCTTCCTTCTGTATAGAAGCCTGCGTAGCGACTTCATCGTAGACCTTGGTCCCGTGCCAATAGCCGTAACCGATCACGCCGAGCACGCTCACGCTTGCCGCGAACACCGCGATGGAAAGAACGAGCACCGCCGTCCAGATGCGGCTCTTCTTCTTGCGACGCCTGCGATCTTCGGCATCGTGCGCCGCGGCGCCGTACCGGGCGCGCGCATAGGCCTGGGCCTCGTCGGTCAAAGCCGGCTGCATGCCCGCTCGACGCGGGTCGGCGGCACGGGAGGGCGTGGCGGGAACGAACCCCGTCGGCCCCGGCGCAGACTGAACCTGGTCGATTCGGGGGATGAGTCCCGAAAGCTCGCTGCGCTGCATCGGAGCCCCGTCCCGAGGCTGCAAGGACGCGCCCTGCCCGCGGACGTCGCGTTCGAAATTGTGTGAGGTGTCGTTTCGTTTTTCCATACATCCCATCATAGAGAAAAGAACGCGCCCTGGGCGAAAAAGGAGGCATTTCGTCCCAAGAACGCAAAAGGCCTGTCGAGCTTCACGGCTCGGCAGGCCTTCCCGTTACGTGCGAACGACGCGGCGTTACTTCCTCATCTCTTCGATGAAGCCCTTCACGATGAAGCCGACGACGATGGCGACCACGATAGCGGCGACGATCCAAATGGCCGCCATGGGCACCTGCATTCCAAAAAGCTCCATGTCTTCCTCCTTGAGGCGATGGCTTTCCTTTTCGTTCAGGATGGTACCGCACGCTGGTGCTTCACGCAATCTTCACGAGCGGCGGTTGCCGAACCGACACCTTCGCTGAAGAGACGAGTCGGAAAAAGCGGCCCTGGACCGAAAGGGTCGCAGGGCCGCAATCGATGTTGCGCGACGAAAACGACATGCAGGCCTTAGCGTCCGAACAGGCGCGCGAAGAAGCCCTTTTTCTTGGGCATCTCGATCGAACGGCCGGGAGCCTTGTGCTCGGGCAGGTCGTCGGCGGGGGCGCCCACCGGCTCCCTGCGGGCCGCTGCGTATTCGCTTTTCGCCTCGACGGCGGGCGTCGTAACCGGGGCGGCGGGAGAAGGCTCGATCGCATCCATCGCAGGCAAAGGAACCGTCGCATACGCCTGGTCGACGGATTTTTCCAAATCGTCGGCCTCGGACGCAGCGGCTTCCGCGACCTCGGCGGCGGAATCGTCGGCCCCCTTCGCCTCATCGGCGACGGACTCTTCGACGGCTTCGGCGACCCCATCGACCGAAACCTGTTCAGCAGGAGCCCGATGTTCTTCGATGGGCGCTGCTTCCTGAACGGATTCCTTCTTTTTCGCGTGGGCGCCTACCGATTCGCCCGCCGAAGCGGATGCGCGCACGGCAGGCTCGGCGTCGCAGGATGCGGCATGGGCGGGCACGCGCTCGGCCAGGTCGGCTTCGGCCGCGATTTCCGACCCCGCATCCTCGGATTCGACCGACGCCTTGCCCTCGTAGCGCACGGGTTCGGCCTCCATCTCGAGGTCGATCGCCCTCGCCTTGCGTTCGGGCTCCTTGTCGTAGACCAGGTCGTCTTCCGCCTCTTCGACCAGGGCCTCGATCTGCGTGGAAAGACGACCGTGCATGACCATGTTAGGCGTCGCAGGGCGCGGCGCGTTCTCGGCGGCCACATAGGCCTCCTTGATCAAATGGTCCTGGGCGTCGAAGGGGCGCGCCGTCGGCTTGCCCGATGCGTCTTTCGGCACGAAGTGTCCCAACTCGGTATACGTGCCGTCAGACTTCAGCTCACGAAGCTTCGCCGTGTCGGAAAGCATGGTGTCGAAATAGCCGAGCACCTTGGCGCGCAGGCTCGGATCGTTGACAGGCCAGGCTATTTCGACGCGTTTATCCAGATTACGCGTCATCAAGTCGGCGCTGGACAGGTAGACCTTCTTGTCTTCGCCCGAGCCGAACACGTAGATGCGCGAATGCTCGAGCAAACGGCCCACTACGCTGACCACGCGAATGTTGTCGGTCTGCCCGGGAATGCCCGGCACCAAGCACGAGATGCCGCGAACCAGCATGGTGACCTTCACGCCCGCACGGCTCGCCTCGGCCAGCTTTTCGATAACGTCCTTATCGGTGACGGAATTGGTCTTCATCATGATCTCGGCGGGCAGGCCTGCCTTGGCCTTCTCGATTTCAAGGTCGACCATGGCGCATAGGCCCTGCTTGATCATGAGAGGTGCCACCATGAGCGTCTGATACGCATCCGTCGCGCTTTCGAGCTGCATGCTGCGGAAGAACATAGCCGCATCCTGGCCGATTTCAGGATCGGCGGTGATCATGGACAGGTCGGTATAAAGCTTCGCCGTCTTCTCGTTGTAATTGCCCGTGCCAAGCTGCGTGATGAACTGCAGGCCGTTTTCGGAACGGCGCGTGATCGCGCAGATCTTGCTATGCACCTTGTAGTCGCGGAAGCCGTAGATGATATTGCAGCCAGCCTGCTCGAAGCGCTGCGACCATTCGATGTTGTTGCTCTCGTCGAAACGCGCGCGCAGTTCGAACAGCGCCGTGACCTCTTTGCCGTTTTCGGCCGCAGTGATCAAGGCCTCGGCCAAACGCGACTGGCTGGCAAGACGATACAGCGTGATCTTGATGGACAAGACATCGGGGTCGACCGCCGCCTCTTGCAGCAGGTGGACGAAAGCATCCATGGTCTCGTACGGATACGACAACATGACGTCTTTCTGAAGCACCTGGTCTATGATGCTGCGGCCGCGCACCAGTTCGGCCGGCCACTGAGGACTCGCGGGCTCGTCGATGAACGGAGCCGCAAGCTCGCGGCCCACCATGCTCGGCAACGCGAACGCGTAGCCCATATCGAGCGGCAAGCCTACGGTATAGATCTGGTTGCGCTTGAGCCCCAGACGCTTCGCCAGGAAGCGCTCGGTCACCAGCGACAACGGACGCTCGCTTTCCAGGCGTACGGGAGCCAGGCGGCTGCGCTTCTTCAGGATGCGCTTCATGTGACTGCGGAAATCCTCGTCGTATTCGTCGGATTCCTCGTAGGTGTCGAGGTCGGCGTTGCGCGTGACCTGGATGACGTTGGCATGCTTGACCGGATACATGCTGAAGATCTTATCGGCCACCATCTCGAGCGCATGCTCGAGCAGAATGAAGGAATAACCGCCGCTCTCGCTATCGAGTTTGATGGTGCGCGGGCAGTTCAACGGCATGGGGATGATGCCCATGACCACATCTTCGGCCGCCTTCGCGCGATATGCCTTGCGGCGGTCCTTCGACATCTTGGCCGGTTCTTCCGGCAAGTCGTCCAAACGCACGGCGATATAGAGCGCGCCGTTTTCCAGATGCGGGAACGGATGCGTCGCATTGACGATCTGCGGAGACACGAGCGGCAGCACGTTTATCTTGAGATACTGCATGAGCTGGTCGTACTGCTTAGGCGTGAGCTCGTCGGGATAGAGCTGATGGATGCCCTGCGCCTCGAGCTGATGGCGTACCGTGCGGAAGTCTTCGGAAACCTGCGGCGTCAGTTCGCGTACGCGAGCGTACACGGCCTCGAGCTGCTCGGCGGGCGTCATGCCCGTCTTGCTGTCATACACCGTTTCCTTGGCCAGCTCCAAATCGAGCAGGCTGCCCACGCGCACCATGAAGAACTCCTGCAGGTTGGAGCGCCAGATGGCGATGAACTTCATGCGTTCGAGCAACGGAACGTTGGGATCGATGGATTGGTCGAGCACGCGCTCGTTGAACGAGAGCCAAGAAAGCTCGCGGTTCTGCATGTAGGATTTGGTCTTAGGACGCCCCTTGGCCTTGTTGGTCCTGGCGATTTCGTTTTCTGCCATGATGCCCTCCTCGACGCATGGCTTGCGGAGAGAATCGCTCCCCTTCTCATCTCAATTATAGCGTGAGGTTTGACCTAGGCTATACGTTGTAAGAATCGTTTGACATCCATTTGACTTGCGACCGGCGCCGCCTCCTGAGTGATAGGACGAGGGAAAGAAAAGTCCACATGAATGCGCTGTTGGAGGCATTCGTCGAAATCGTCCGGTCTTTTTACGCGGACGGCGCGCACGACAGACGAAACCCGCGTACACTGCCGATAGGCACTATCGAGCGAAAGGAGTCCTCATGCTCGAACAGGTAGACCTTTCAGAGAAAACCCCGAAGGAAGCCTACAAGCCTCTCTACGACGAGCTCATGGCGAAACTCGTGGTATTGCAGCAGCGGGCGCATACCGCAGGAATCGGCGTCGTGGCGCTGTTCGACGGCTGGAACGGCGCTGGAAAAGGCAGCCGCATCGGCGACCTTCTGTACAACCTTGACGCGCGCATGACGCACGTGCACGTGCTGTCCACCTTCGACGAAGGCCAGGCCGCGCGCTTCCGCGACATGAAGACCGGCGTCACCGGCTTCGCGCCGCTCATGCAGGAATTCACACATTCCGGTTCATCACAGTGGCGGCAGAAAAGCGGACGGTAGGAGCCGTCTGGCTGTTTATAGATAAAGTTACGGCTTTCATTATTAATATCGTTCAGATCCAGGGTAT
>USLD01000049.1 GCA_900555495.1 uncultured Slackia sp.
CGAGGCGGAGCTGCTTTCCAAGGTATTGCCTGAGGATTTGAACAAGTTCGGCATGATTCCCGAATTCGTGGGCCGTATTCCTGTGATTTGCTCGCTTGACGAGCTGACCGAGGACGACCTCGTCCACATCCTCACCGATCCTAAGAATGCGTTGGTCAAGCAGTACACGCGCATGTTCGAGTTCGAGGATTCCGATCTCGTATTTTCCGATGAGGCCCTGCGCGCCATCGCGCACGAGGCTGTCGAGCATGGAACGGGCGCTCGCGGTTTGCGTTCGATCTGCGAACGCGTTCTGCAGGACGTCATGTTCGATCTGCCCGAGCACGAGCCCGGTACGCGCGTGGTCGTTCGTGCGACCGATATCGAAGGTTCGACGAAACCGCGGATCGAGACCGCCGAGGAACTCGAAGACGCTTCCGACCAGGCCGAACCGGCCGATGAGATTCAGGAGTAGAATCAATGGAAGAGCTTTCCAAGAATTACGATCCCGCGTCCATCGAGCAGGCGATGCTCGATAAGTGGCTTGCGGGCGATTATTACAAGCGCACCAAGGGCGTGGGCGACTGCACCGTCACGATTCCGCCGCCCAACGTCACGGGCAAGCTGCATATGGGCCATGCGATGGACGATACCATCCAGGATACGTTCGTGCGCTTCATGCGCATGCGCGGTCGCTCGACGCGATGGATTCTGGGTACCGACCATGCAGGCATCGCCACGCAGACGAAGGTCGACAAGAAGCTTGCCGCCGAAGGTATTTCGCGACGCGAAATCGGCCGCGAGAAGTTCATCGACGCCTGCTGGGATTGGACGCATGAGTACGGCGGACACATTGTCGAGCAGGTCAAGCGTATGGGCTGCTCGGTCGACTTCTCCGACCCTCATTTCACCATGGACGAGGATTACGCCAAAGCCGTGCGTAAGACTTTCGTGGACTGGTATCACGACGACCTGATCTATCGCGGCAAGCGCATCGTCAACTGGTGCCCGCACTGCCGTACCGCCATTTCCGACGACGAGGCGGAGTACAAGGAGGAGGACGGCCATCTGTGGCACCTGCGCTATCCCCTGACTGAGCCGGTCAACGGCCAGGACTACATCGTCGTTGCCACCACGCGTCCCGAGACCATGCTCGGCGACACCGGCGTCGCGGTTTCCCCGAAAGACCATGACAAGGACAAGTTCGTCGGCAAGACCGTCATGCTGCCGATCGTGGACAGGGAAATCCCGATTTTCAGCGACTTTTACGTCGATGCCGATTTCGGCTCCGGCTTCGTGAAGGTCACGCCCGCGCACGATCCCAACGACTTCGCGATGGGCGAGCGCAACGGCCTCGAGAAGATCAACATCTTCGACGAGACCGCGCATGTGGTCGACGGCTACGGCGAATTCTCCGGCATGAGCCGCGAAGAATGCCGCGAGGCCGTGGTGGCGTGGTTCGAGGAGCACGGCCTGCTCGACCATGTCGAAGACCACCATCATTCCGTCATGCACTGCTATCGCTGCCCGTCGGCTCTCGAGCCGTGGCTGTCCGAGCAGTGGTTCGTCGCGGTCGATAGGCTGAAAGGCCCCGCGACCGAGGCCGTGACCAGCGGCAAGGTGAAATTCCACCCCGAGCGTTGGACGCAGAGCTACCTTACGTGGATGGAAAATCTCAAAGACTGGTGCATCTCGCGCCAGCTGTGGTGGGGCCATCGCATCCCCGTGTTCTACTGTGACGAGTGCGGCTGGATGGACGCGTCCATGGAGGACGTGCATGTCTGTCCGCATTGCGGCGCTGCGACGCGCCAGGATGAAGACGTGCTCGACACGTGGTTCTCGAGCCAGCTGTGGACGTTCGCCACGCAGGGTTGGCCGGACGAGCCCGAGCTCATGGAAGGCCATCACCCCACGACGGCGCTCGTCACGGCGCGCGACATCATTGCGCTGTGGGTCGCCCGCATGATCATGGCGTCCACGTACTTCCTCGACGAGATTCCTTTCCACGACGTGGTCATCTACGCGACCATCCTGGCCAAGGACGGCACGCGCATGTCCAAGTCGAAGGGTAACGGCGTCAATCCGATGGACCTCATCGAGAAATACGGCGCCGATGCGATGCGTTTCAACCTGCTCACGCTGGTCACCAATAACCAGGACGTGCGTTTCGACGCCAACTTGGACAAGGACACCAAGGAGCTTATCGACTCGCCGCGCACCGAGGCTGCCCGTTCGTTCGTGAACAAGGTATGGAACGCGAGCCGCTTCGTGCTCTCGAACCTCGAAGGCTTCACGCCGGGCGAACCCCGCGTGATCGGCCCCGCCGACGCATGGATCTTCTCGCGCCTCGCGCAGCTTTCCGAGCGTGTCACCGCAGGCATCGAGGCATACCAGTTCGGCGAGGTCGCGCGCGAGCTGCACGGCTTCTTCTGGAATGAGTTCTGCGACTGGTACATCGAGTTCACCAAGTCCGCGTTGCAGCAGGAGGGCGAGGCCCGTCTGCAGACCCAGCGCAACCTGGTCTATGTGCTGGACAATGCGCTTCGCCTGCTGCATCCTGCGATGCCCTTCGTGACCGAGGCCATCTGGGAGAAGCTCCCGCACGGCGACGAGGCTCCCGCGCTCATGATGGCCGCATGGCCCGAGCCCGAGACGCTCGCGTGCTGGAAGAACGAAGAGGCCGAGCGCGCCATCGACTTGGTCTGCGGAATCGTGTCGGCTGTCCGTTCGGTTCGCGCCCGTTGCGGTATCTCGCCGAAGCAGGCGCTCGACGTGGCCGTGAAGGCTGCGAGCGAGCAGGATGCCGCCCTGATCGACGAGCAGCGCGCACTGGTCGAGAGCCTGGCCCGTACGGCGTCGCTGTCTGTGGCCGCCGACCTTGACAAGCCTGCCGAAAGCGCCGCGACGCTCGTTTCCGGCTGCGAGGTGTACTGCGTCCTTTCCGGCCTGGTCGATTTCGCCGCCGAGCGCGACCGTCTGGTCAAGGAGCACGAGAAGCTCCAGAAGGAAAGCGCCAAGGTCGCGAAGAAGCTCTCCAATCCCGGCTACCTTGCAAAGGCGAAGCCCGAGATCGTGGAGAAGGACAAGGCCAAACACGCCGAGCTCGTCGCGAAGATCGACCTGGTGGTCGCTCAGATCGCCGAGCTGGGCTAACGCGAAGCCGCTTTTCGTCGCCGACGATCGGAAGCCGCCTGTGGCGCTTATGCCGCGGGCGGCTTCTTCCGTTTTCGGCATCGGGTGCGCCGTATGCGCGCGGACGGGGAGGGGCGAGCGGCGCCTTCGTCGTGCGAATGTGTTGAGCGCGCGTTCCCGAGTCCGTTTCGAAGCGCGACGGCCAGAATCCGGTACAATGCTTTGCGTTTATTGCGTAGAAACCGATCCGCGGGGTTAACGGCCGCGCGGCCTGAAAAGGAAGCGAACATGAGCGAGATTCTCTCTCAGCTGTGGACCCCCGAGCTTCAGATGGCGGTGACTGCCGTCATCGTCTTGCTGGTGGCTCTGTACGTGCTTTCCGTCATCTGGGTGGTGCGCGACGCGTATCAGCGCGGCACGTTGTGGTACGCCTGGGCCATCGTCGCCCTCATTCCGGTGCTCGGAGTGATCGCCTACACCCTGCTTCGTCCGCCTCTGTTGCAGATCGACCGTGATGAGCAAGAGCTCGAAATCGCTTTGAAGCAGCGCCAGCTGATGCATTACGGCGAATGCGGCAACTGCGGTTATCCCGTAGAGGCCGATTACGTTTTGTGCCCGCAGTGTCATCAGCGTCTGAAGAACCAATGCGCCAAGTGCGGCCATGCCCTCGACCCGTCGTGGACCATCTGCCCGTATTGCGCCACGCCGCTTCCGGGCGTTGCCGCGCGTCGTAGCGCGCGAACTACCGACGCCTCGCGACAGCAGGCGGCGCATCAGGCGAATCAGGCAGGTCGGCATCAGCAGGGCGCATCGCGTCCTCGCCAGGATCGATAGCTTCGATTCGAGCTTCGAAAGCCGTCTCGTTCGAGGCGGCTTTTCTTGTGAGCGTCCGCGTCGTCGCACGAGGCGACAGAAAGACGCCTTCGCCGGCGGGTGTCTATAGGCCGGCATCCATTTCGTTTCATCATGCGTAACTCGCATCGTTCGAGAGGAGACATTCCCATGAAGGCCCTGTACAACGACGGCTCCGTGGCCGAGGTTTCGCCGGAGGAATCCACCCACGTCATCCGTCATTCCGCGGCGCATATCATGGCCCAGGCCATCAAGCGCCTTTATCCCGAGGCCGACTTCGCGTACGGCCCCGCGACCGATAACGGTTTTTATTATGACGTCGATTTGGGCGACAAGAGGCTGTCCGAAGACGACCTTCCCGCCATCGAGGCCGAGATGAAGAAGATCGTCAAGGAGAACCTCAAGTTCCAGGTCTTCGAGCTGCCTCGCGAGGAGGCCATCGCCCTTATGGAGGAGCGTGGTGAGAAGTACAAGGTCGAGCACATCGGCGACCTTGCCGATGACGCCCGCATCACCTTCTACCAGCAAGGCGATTACATCGACATGTGCGTCGGCCCGCACCTCACCTACACCAAGGCCCTCAAGGCCTTCAAGCTCACCGGCGTGTCTGGCGCCTACTGGAAAAACGATGCCAACAACAAGATGCTCACGCGCATCAACGGCACGGCTTTCGCCACCAAGGATGAGCTGGAGGCGCACCTCACCTTCCTCGAGGAGGCCAAGAAGCGCGACCATCGCCGCATCGGTCGCGAGATGGACCTGTTCATGATGCGCGACGAGGCCCCCGGCTTCCCGTTCTTCCTGCCCAACGGCATGATCCTTAAAAACACGCTGCTGGACTACTGGCGCGAGATCCACCACAAGGCCGGCTACGTGGAGATCTCCACGCCGCTCATCATGAACAAGCAGCTGTGGAAGACCTCGGGCCACTGGGACCACTACAAGGACAACATGTACTCCACCGTCATTGACGACGAAGAGTACTGCATTAAGCCCATGAACTGCCCGGGCGGGGTGCTGGTGTACGCCTCCAAGCCGCACTCCTATCGCGAGCTGCCCATTCGCGCCGGCGAGATTGGCCTGGTGCACCGCCACGAGCTGCGCGGCGCCCTGCACGGCCTGTTCCGCGTGCGCTGCTTTAACCAGGACGACGCCCACCTGTTTGTGCGTCCCGACCAGCTGACCGACGAGATCGTGGGCGTGGTCAACCTCATCGACTCCGTGTACCAGAAGTTTGGCTTTAAATACCACGTTGAGCTTTCCACCCGCCCCGACGACTCTATGGGTTCGGACGAGGATTGGGCTCGCGCCGAGGAGGGCCTGCGCACCGCTCTGGAGAAGCTGGGCATGGACTACGAGGTCAACGAGGGCGACGGCGCCTTCTACGGCCCCAAGATCGACTTCCACCTGGAGGACTCGCTCGGCCGTACCTGGCAGTGCGGTACCGTGCAGCTCGACTTCCAGATGCCGCTCAACTTTGACCTGGAGTACGTGGACGCCGACGGCACCAAGAAGCGCCCCATCATGCTGCACCGCGTATGCTTTGGCTCTATCGAGCGCTTCATTGGTATTCTGATCGAGCACTTTGCGGGCAAGTTCCCCACCTGGCTGGCTCCCGTGCAGGTCAAGGCACTTCCGGTTTCCGAGAAGAGCCGCGACTACGCCCACGAGGTCTGCGCCAAGCTTGAGGAGGCCGGCATTCGCGTGGTCTGCGACGACCGCGACGAGAAGATCGGCTACAAGATCCGCGAGGCTCGCAGCATTGACCGCGTACCCTACATGCTTATCCTGGGCGAGAAGGAGGTCGAGGCCGGCAACATCTCCGTCCGCGATCGCTCCAACGAGACCGTTCAGATGAGCGTTGATGAGTTTGTTGCGAAGGTGACCGAGGAGATCAAGACCCGCGCCTAAGGCAAACTTCACAACAATTAACAAAGGCGACCGTCCACAGAGGGCGGTCGCCTTTTTCTTAACAAAATAAGAAAAGCCGCTGGTTGAGCGGCTTTTTTTGTTGCACAAAAAGGTACAGGTTTTTGTAGAGGGGTATGGAGATGTACCTACTAGCAGTACATTTTGCGTAATCTGGGCAAACGCTGATTAATTGCTCGTATAATGTCGTCTGTCGAAAGATACAAAAACCTGTACTTTTGCGACTGCGCCTAGCTGCGAGCGAGAAGCCTGTTCTAAACGCCCCTGCATTTGCGTGCATCGCAAAGCCAAAAGAGGGGGCGAGAACATGGAACAGACGGCACGGCGCCAAGAACAGCTGCCGGGGGCATTTAACGGCGCCACCACCAACAGCCATAACGGCCGCGTCCGCTGGTATCTGGTCCACACCCCCCATGGAAAAGAGCGCGAGACCTGCGAAAAGGTCCGCCGCATTATCCCGCACGAGCTGATGCAGAACGCTTTTGTGATGCAAAAGGAGTTCTGGTTTAAGCGGGGCGGCGCTTGGTCGCTCCAAACCAAACCCATGTACAAGGAATATTTCTTCGTTGCCACGCACGATGCCGCCGCGCTCGATAGGGCCTTGGCCCAGTTGAGCTTTGGCTGCCGCATCGCCGGCAGTAGGGAGCGGGCATACATGCCCATGCCGGACGATGCGCAGGATTGGTACCGCAGCGTGCTGGACGACGACGGCGTGGTGCGCAACAGCGTCGCCCGTATAGAAGGCGGCGTGTTGCACATAGAGCAGGGTCCCTTGGTGGGGCAAGAGTCCCGCGTTAAAAAGATCGACCGTCATAAACGCTGGTGCCTAGTGGATGTGGGCGAAGGCGACTCCGCATTTAGGGAGCTGCTTCCGATCGACGTGCCCAGCAAAACGTAAGGGAGACGTTGTACCAGCGATTTATTTGGATTTTGGATTCATAGATGGGGGGGTTCCTGGGGACAGGAACGTGAGTTTTATTGTGGCTGCTAAAGAAGTAACAGAGAGTTGTGCATCAACGGTTGGTGCGCTGGCTTTCAATCAGATAAAGCCGAGTGGCACGCTTGGGTATCGCATCGTCAAGAGGCTGTTTGACCTTGTATTTAGTCTTTTGATGAGTGTTCTGCTATTGATTCCTATTGCTGTTGTTTGCGCGCTTATTTGCCTTGAATCGCCCGGCAGCCCTATGTACACCCAGGATCGCGTTGGCAAGGGCGGAAAGACAATCAAGATTTTTAAGCTCCGCAGTATGGTCGCTGATGCAAACGACGTGCGCAAGTACCTGAGCCCTGAGCAGCTACATCAGTGGGAAGTCGAGCGCAAGGTCGATGATGACCCTCGTATTACCAAGATTGGTCAGTTCATTCGTAAATTCTCTATCGACGAGATGCCTCAGTTTCTCAATGTGCTGAACGGTGACCTTTCTGTCATTGGTCCTCGCCCCATTACAAGAGATGAGCTTGAGCAGCACTTTTCCGACGAGGAGAAGGCTGAGTTGCTTTCTGTTCAACCCGGCATCACGGGTCTGTGGCAGGCAACCGACCGTAACGAGGCGACATTTGAGAGTGGCTTGCGTCAGAAGATCGAACTTTGTTATGTGCAGAATCGATGCTTCCGTATGGATTGCAAGTGCTTCGCAGGCACCTTTGGGGCCATGTTCGGCAAAGAGAGAACGGGGCGCTAGATGGATATTTCTGTCATCATCCCGACTCTTAATGCTGAACATGAAATTGAGACGCTCTTAATCGCCCTTGATCGCCAGTCAATTCAGCCGAATGAGATTCTGGTCGTCGATTCCGCATCGGATGATAAAACTATCGAGTTGGTTCAGAAACACAAAGGCGTTCGCTTGCTGCAGATCGATCGTCAGGATTTCAACCACGGCACCACAAGAGACAAGGCGCTGCGGGAGTCGAGCGGCGACTTTGTATGTTTTCTCACCCAAGATGCCGTGCCCGTTTCCGATGATTATCTGAAGCGGCTTGTTGCTCCCATGGTTGATGATTCCGACATCGCCCTTGTAAGTGGCAGGCAACTGCCCAAGGCGGATGCTCGGCGCTTTGAGCAGCTGGTGCGTGGTTTCAACTATCCTGATTCGCCATCCGTTCGTTCGAAATGCGATCTCGAGAAACTCGGTATTAAGACGTTTTTTGCATCTGACGCCTGTTCTGCCTATCGACGGATCGCATATCTCGAATGCGGTGGATTCGATCATGTTAACACCAACGAGGACATGCTCATGGCCGCCAAGTTTATCGCCTCGGGTATGAAGGTTGCTTACGAGCCGCATGCCGAGGTCTTTCACTCGCACAACTTGACGCCAGCCCAGCAGTTTGCCCGCAACCGCGCCGTCGGTTTCTTTCTCGAAACGCATGCGGACGATCTCATGCATGCAAGTGAGATCGGTGAAGGGGGCCGGCTCGTCAAAGCGGTCTCCTCCCAGCTCCTTCGGGAGGGCAATCTGGTCGAGTTCATCGCCTTCGGCGTCGACTGCTGCGCCCGCCTTCTGGGAAACCGCGCTGGCCGCAGGGCAGCAAGAAATGAAAGGTTATAGCCAATGAAAGGCATCATCCTCGCCGGCGGGTCCGGCACGCGCCTGTACCCGCTCACGC
>USLD01000050.1 GCA_900555495.1 uncultured Slackia sp.
TGCGAGCGCCGTCGGCGCCGGGATAGCTCAGCGAGATGGTGCGGTTCAAGCAGTAGCCGTAGCGCTCGTAGAGCGCGCGCATGGCCTGGACCAGGTTCATGCCCTGCTCGCGATAGAAGCGCGCCATCTGGCAGATGAGCATGCTCGCCACCACGGCGTCTTTATCGCGCACGTGCGTGCCCGCCAGATATCCGTAGCTTTCCTCGAAACCGAACATGAATCGGTCGGCTTCGCCCGCCGCCTCGAGCAGACCGATCTGCTCGCCGATGTATTTGAAACCCGTCAGGGTGCGACGCAGCTCGAAACCGTGGGCGCGCGCCACGTCATCGGCCATCGCCGACGACACGATCGTGGTCACCGCGATGCAGCGCGCAAGGTCCTCGCCGCGCTCGGCGCGCATGCGCGCCAGATAGTCCATAAGCAGGATGCCCATCTCGTTGCCCGTGATCAGCGTGTAGTCGTCGCCGTCTTCGCAGGCCACACCCACGCGGTCGGCATCAGGGTCGGTCGCCAGCAGCAGGTCGGGGGCCGCGCCCTGCGCCGCGCGTTCGCGGCAGCGGGCGATGCCGGCTTCGAGGGCGGCGCGCTCTTCGGGATTGGGGTATTCGCACGTGGGGAAATCGCCGTCAGGCTCGCCCTGCCCTGCCACCACGTCAAGGTTATCGATGCCGATGCGGCTCAGCGCGTCGCTCACGCATTCCAGGCCCGTGCCGCACAGCGGCGTGTACACAACCTCAAGCGGACGCTGCATCTGCTCGGGCGTTTCCTGCGACTGCGCCAGAACCGCCTCGACGAAACGCTCCAGCGTATCGTCGCCGATCTCTTCCACCAGCCCCTCGGCGGCCGCACGGTCGAAATCGACCGTCTTCGCACAGGCTCCGTCGGCTTCGAAATAGCCCAGGCGTGCGATGCGCGCCGAGATGTCGGCCGCGGCCTCGCTGGTGATCTGGCAGCCGTCGGCACCATAGACTTTGTAGCCGTTGTAAGCGGCCGGATTATGGCTCGCAGTCATGTTGATGCCGGCGCTGCAGCCCAGGTCGCGCACGGCGAACGAAAGCGCGGGCGTGGGCTCGACGCGCGGATACACCAGGCAGCGGATGCCGTTGGCGGCAAGCACGCTCGCGGCCGTGCGCACGAACAGCTCGCCTTTGTGGCGCGAGTCGCGCGCGATGGCGACGCTGGGGTTTTCGAAGCGGGCGTTGAGGTGCTCTGCCAAACCCTGGGTGGCGCGCGCCACGGTGTAGACGTTCATGCGGTTGGTGCCGGCCCCGATCACGCCGCGCAGGCCCGCCGTGCCGAATTCAAGATCTTGGAAGAATGCATCGGCGACCGCAGCGTCGTCGGCCTCCGAAAGCCGCGCGAGCTCTGCGGAAAGCTCGTCGTCCGCCACGCATTCGCTCCAGTGCGCGAGGGCAGCGCGCACGTCGATTTCGCTCATATTCCATCCCCCTGCCGTGGTCGCGCCCGCGAGAGACAAAATCCCCCGAAAGCGCCTCGATACGATTTTCCGATTCTACCAATGACTCTCGGAGCAAACCAGAAAACGCACGACAAAGAGACAAGCGCGGCGGCCTCGCGCCGTAGGCGCCGCCCCGTGCCGCACGCATCCTCGAAAGTGCCACCGATGCCAAAACCACGCAACGCGAGAAGGCCGTTCGGCGAAGGCATGGGCACGCCCCGACGCGTGGCGGAAACATTTTTCAACGAAGGAATCGATTCGGGAAGGCGCGATGCAGGCCAAAAGAAAGCGCACGTCAGCTATAAAAAGACCGTTTGCCGGCAACGTCTTTCCATATGCCGATTAGCTTTGCGAATTCATTGACAAATGTTAAATCAGATAGAAATTATCGCCTTTTTTCGAGGAACCGTGGTATCTTGGCCACAACGTCGGGGCCGCGCCCCGGCGAACGAGCATAGGACGCCTCGAACAAGAAAGGAGGCATTCCCATGAATGCCTATTTCATCGCCGCGAAAGCAAACGCTTGGGAGGTCTCCCAGCAGGTCGGCCACGCCATCGAAGCGCATCAGCCCGAGTACCTCACCGACGCGCAAGGCCGCGGTGCAGGCTGCGACATGAGCACGAAACGCAAGGTCATGACGCGTCCGAGCCTGTATAAGGACATCTTCCGCATGGCGGGCAAGACCTTCGCCTAAGCAAGGTCGCAAAGAGCCGCCTTCTGCGACGCGCTCTTTCCAACCCGGACCACTTCCTCCACGGGCCCCGAACCTTCACGGTCGGGGCCCGTTTTTTATTCCTATGAAGCCGGCCTATTCGCCCGCGTCGAGGAAGATCTTGCGCGTGACGAAATTCCACACCATGACGATAGCCGTGGCCGCGATCTTCACGATCAGGTAATGCACGCCCAGAAGCTCGACGCCCGCCCACATGCAGACGTTATTGATCAGCAGGCCGATCACCGACAGGATGATGAAGATGACGAACTCGCGACGACGGCTCATATCCTCTTTGTGCGTGAACACGTAGCGCATCGACGCCAGGTAATTGAACACCACCGACACCGTGAACGATATCGTTGCGCTGACCAGGTAGTTCACGCCGAACGCTTCGGTCAGAAGCGCCAGCAGCCCGTAATCGATGCAAAACGCCAGCGCTCCCACCACGCCGAATTTCATGAACTGGGCGAACAGCTTCTTCATAACGACCTTTCGTCATCGCGGATATTCATCGGACAGGCGCCGAAACGCCGCGCAGGCGGCGCCTTACGTCCAGAACTGGAATGTTTCCAGAAGCGATTGGTACGCCCACGGATACGCCTGACTCCACCAACCCGATTCGGCGGTCAGGCACAGAAGCACCATGTAAGCCAGGCCGACGAACACCGCCACGGGAAGCACCCGCAGCATAAGCGCATGCAAGGCGCTGCCAGGGGCCATATTCTCGTTGAGGATGAATATCACGAGCACCGCGGCCATAAGGAACATGATGCTGAAGTCGGCGAAGTAGCGCTGCAGGATGCCCGCCACCTCCGCATCGGCGATGCCGATGATGACGCCCGACGCCAAAAGCACGCCGACGACGCCCGCTATCGTGCGGGTCTTGCGCTGGCTGACGCGCATACGCAGCGCCGTGCCCGCGAACGGCAGGATCCACAGCACCGGCAGGCATGCGAAGATGCCGCCGAACGTAGCTTCTTTGACGGTCTGCCCGAGATAGGTGGTATCGAACGGCGTCGCCTGAAGGTACGGGAACACGCCCGTGGCCGAAGGCGGCTGGAAGAAATAGGCGAACAACGCCGGCGCGATGCGGCCCACGGCCATGCCGCGCTTAGTCATGTCGTTGACCGTCAGGTTGTAGTTGGCGCCGAAATCGAATAGCGACCCGAAGCGAGCGTAGTTGTACCACATGATGCCGGCCAGCACGACGGCATACGGCGCGATCAGGCAGATGAACTGGCGCATGCCCGCAGCCGTCCTGATATGGCCCTCGGTGATGAACGGCCGCCAGAACAGCGGGAAGGCCAAAAAGCTCAGCATGACGAATTGCGGTCGGCAGCCCACCACGAGCGCCATGCACAGCGAACCCGCAAGATAAAGCAGCTCGGGCCGGCGATGGGCGCGGCCAAGCATCCAGAAATACAGGCCCCAGACCGAAAACGCCAATGCCAGCATGATCGGCAACGAATAAAACGTCGGGAACTTCAGCAGATACAACGCGCCGCTGCAACCCACCACGGCCATCTGCAGCAGCAGGTACAGCCCCACGCTCACGCGTTTGAAATGGTAGCGCGCGAATCGGTCGAGCAGCGCCGAGACGCCCGCGATGAACGCGATCATGCCTATGAGAACGCCGACCGCCGTGGGGAAATTGGCTCCCGTGGCAAGATAGAACGGCAGGTAGAACAGCACCACCGGCACCACGCCGAAATACACGTAGTAATGGCCGTCGTAATACGCCACGTCCCACAGATAGTTCTCGCCCGTTTCCTTGACCAGCTGGTCGCGAGCGCCGCGGTCATAGGGGTCTTCCATGTTCTGCAGCCAGTTCGGCGGCTCTTCTTCCAGATAGAGCTTGCCGTCGGCCATGCTCTTGGCCAACTCGGCGTACTGCTGGGCGTTATCGCCGCCCACTTCGAAGGTGTTCACGATGCTCACGCCGTCCCACGAACCCGAGTTGTACGACGACGTGGCCACACCGACCAGGTTGGAGCCCATGAACAAAAACGACGAGCACAGCCAGATTTCGACGGCGGCGATGCCGATGGCGGCGATCTTAGAGCGGTGCGGATGTTCTTTGATGTAGATGCGGTACAGGCCGCTTCGCGGACGGAAGGCGTAGGCGAACGTCATGACGGCGATCGCGGCCAGCAGGCGCAGCGTGCTGAACGAGAACGGCTCGGGCGCGTTGATGGACACGCCGTCCAGATACAGCGGATAGACCGTCTTGTCGCCGCCGAACTGGATGCGCAGCTTGCCGATTTCGCCCGACGAA
The DNA here is from genome assembly GCA_900555495.1 of uncultured Slackia sp. Taxonomy (GTDB): domain Bacteria; phylum Actinomycetota; class Coriobacteriia; order Coriobacteriales; family Eggerthellaceae; genus Slackia. Next base: position 4,451 of record USLD01000050.1, read on the forward strand.
TTCAGGTTGAGGTATTCGCTTTCGTCGCAATTGGTGGCAACGTAGGCCACGGGCACGCCCGAAGTATATTCGGTGTCGTCGAAATAAGTGGAATGGGCGTCGTCGGTGAACCAGATCTTCACCGGAACGTTTTGCGCCCCCTGGTTCCAGCTGAAATCGAGCCGCAGGTTATGCACCTTCACGCCGAGATGCTCGAATTCTATATCGTTGTCGACCGTCGATATCCGATAGCGCCCGTCGGGCGTTTCAGGCAGGTCGATCTGGGAGTCGAGCGTCACGGTCTCCCACGTGAGGCTGCGCCAATGATTGAAATTGAAGACGAAGGTTTCCAGAACCACGGCGCAAAGCACGATGATGCACGCCGTTTTCACGAAACGGCGCAGTTCGGGATGATGGGTGGCCACGAATTCTCGCAGCAGTGTCATGAATTCACGCATGGCGGACATTATAGCCGACAACATGCGGACGAACGTCTTGCGAGCACAAGCACGACACGATGCGAACGCCGTGCGCCCGAGAAAACAAACAGGGGGAGACAGCGTCTCCCCCTGACCGAAACGATACCGTACGAAAGAATCGGCGGCTCTATTCCAGCAAGCCTACAGGCTCAGCAGAGCCTTCACGTCGGCATAGACCTCGTCGACCGGACGATCGCCGTCGACCGCCTTGAGCAGCGCCTTGCCCTTGTAGTAGTCGATCAAGGGAGAGGTGCTCTTCTCGTAGACGTCGAGGCGGTTGCGAACCGTGGCCTCGTTGTCGTCGTCGCGCTGGTACATTTCGCCGCCGCACTTGGGGCAGGAAGCGTCAGCGTCGGAGCCGATGTAGCCGCAATCCTTGCAGCAGCGGCGAGCGGTCAGGCGCTTCACGATGACCTCGGGGTCGACGTCGACGAGCAGCGCGCCGTCGAGCGGACGCTCGAGACGGGCGAGCATGTCGTCAAGAGCGACGGCCTGCGCGGTGGTGCGGGGGAAGCCGTCCAGGATGAAGCCGACCTTGGCGTCGGGCTCCTGCAGGCGCTCGTTCATCAGGTCGATGATCAGGCTGTCGGGAACGAGGTCGCCCGCGTCCATGAACGACTTCGCCTTCTTGCCGAGCTCGGTCTGGTTCTTCACGGCGGCGCGCAGGATGTCGCCCGTGGAGATATGCGGCGTGCCGAACTCCTCGACCAGCTTGGCGGCCTGGGTTCCCTTGCCAGCGCCCGGGGCGCCCAACAATACGATGTTCATACGAACTTCCTTTCGTTAAAACGGTGGTTCCATTGTAACAGTGCGTTCCGACGGAAGAAACCGCACGACGGCAAGCAGGCGCGGCCGGCGGCGCGAAACGCGACGCGTTACGAGATATTGCGGTGATACAGGTCCCACAGGCCCTTCAGCAACAAGTTGGGATCGTGCACCACGTATCTACGGCAGGCAGGCACGATCAGGCGGGAAATGCCGCCCGTGGCCACGGCCAGGACCGGGCCGCCCAGCTCGTCGGAGATGCGATCGACCAGACCGTCCATCATGGCCGCGTTGGCGTAGATCACGCCGCTGCGCATGCAGTCGACCGTATCGCGGCCGATCAGGCGCTTCGGACGTTCGAACTTGATGAACGGCAGCGCCGACGCCTTCGCGGTCAGGGCATCCTGCGAAATCACGACGCCAGGCATGATGATCGAGCCCAGGTAGACGCGGTCGGCGCTCACCACCGAGCACGTAGTGGCCGTACCCATGTCGAAGATGGCCAGGTTGCCGTCGTAATCGTTGATGGCGCCCGCGGCGTCGGCGATCATGTCGACGCCCAGCTTCTCGGGCGTTTCCATGTCGATCGTGAAACCCAGATCCATGCGGTGGTCGACCACGAGCGGCGCATCGCCCGTCTTCGCGCGCACCGACGCCACCACCGAATCGGTGAGCTCGGGCACGACGGAGCTCACGATGGCGCCGTTGACGTTAGAGAAATCGAAGCCGTGCATGGCGACCAACGCCTCGAAGCCTTCCATGAACTCCTGCACCGTGCGGCGCTTATCCGTGGGAAAGCGCAAATTGGAGGCAAGCAGGCCTCGTTCGGGCATAAGGCCCATGACCACGTTGGTATTGCCGATATCGACCGTCAGAAGCATCGACTACTCCCCTTTCGGCGCGATCGCGAACAGTTCGTCGAGCACGCGGTCGGCCGCGTCGATCTTGTCCATAAGGGGCAGGTCCACCGTACGTTCATGAGAAATCAGCGTGAGGTGGTTCGTCGGCGTGCCGAAGCCCGCGCCGTCCTCTTTCAGGCAGTTCGCGCAGATCATGTCGACCTTCTTGCGGTCGAGCTTGGCGCGGGAGTTCTCCATCACGTCGCGCGTCTCCATAGAGAAGCCGCACAGACGCTGGCCGGGCATGCGATGGGCGCCGAGCCACGAGAGGATGTCGACCGTGCGCTCGAGCTCGATCGTCAGGTCGCCGTCCTTCTTCTTCATCTTGTCGGAAGCCGCATGCTTGGGGCGATAATCCGCCACGGCGGCAGCCTTGATGACCGCATCGCAGGATTCATAGCGAGAAGCGACCGCCTCGAACATATCCTGGGCGCTCACGACGGGCACCAGCTCGACCCCTTCGGGAGCCTCGATGGAAACCTTGCCCGACACCAGCACCACATCGGCCCCACGCTCGCAAGCGCGCTGCGCGATCGCATAGCCCATACGGCCCGTGGAATGGTTGCTGATGAAGCGAACGGGGTCGATGGCTTCCTGCGTAGGTCCCGCCGTCACAAGAATCCGCTTGCCATCCAAATCGCGTTCGGTCATTGATCGTTCCAATCTCTTCGCGATAGACTTATTTCCACAATAAGGCATAAAATGTTGTTTTTATGCTCGATAAACCAGAAACAGTCTAGCCGAAAAAGACCACGCATCCGTCGAGAAAACGCATTTGGCTCCCGCGACGTACGAATAGGCCGGAAAGTCGGACGTATCGCGAACAGGCGAGGTCCGCATGGCAAGCGAATCTACGCTTCGGGAAGGGAATCGGCCAGAATTTCGGCGATATCGCGCACCGGCACGGCGGCGTCTTTCGCGGCCACGCCGTCGGAGAGCATGGTCAAGCAGAACGGACACGCCGTGCATACCTCGTCGGGATCCGTTTCAAGCGCCTGACGCGCGCGTTCGAAATTGATGCGGACGCCCTCCTTCTCTTCGAGCCACATGCGACCTCCGCCGGCACCGCAGCAAAAACTCTCCGAAAACGCCCTTTCCATCTCGACCACATCGCGGCCCGCAGCCCTCAAGAGAGAGCGCGGCTCATCATAGATGCCGTTATAGCGACCCAGATAGCACGAATCGTGATACGTCACGCGCTTCGAAGCGCCGCTCGCGATAGGCAGACGCCCTTCGGCGACCAGCCGTTCAAGCAGCTCCGCATGATGAATCACTTCATAGCGGCCTCCCAGCTGAGGATAGTCGACGCTAAGACTCGTGAAGCAATGCGGACACTGAGTGATGATCTTCTTCACTCCGTACGAATTCAGCGTGGCGATGTTTTCCGATGCGAGCATGTAATACACATATTCGTTGCCCATGCGGCGAGCGGCATCGCCGCAGCACTTTTCCTCGTTGCCGATAATCGCGAAATCGACGCGCGCCGCCTTGAGCAGCTTGACGAGCGCGATGCTCACCTTGCGATTGCGCGCGTCGAATGCACCCGAGCATCCGGGCCAGAACACGTATTCCGCATCGGGGTTCTCCGCCAACGTGGGAACATCGAGGCCTTCGGCCCAATTCGCGCGCGTCTGCCAACCCAGGCCCCAGGGATTGCCGTTGTTCTCGAGAGCCCTGAACGACTGCTGGGCTTCGCTGGGAAACGCGCTTTCCATCGACACCTGATAGGTACGCATCTTGACGATTTTCGAAGGGACCTCGATCATCGCGGGGCACTGTTCCTGGCATGCGCCGCATGTCGTGCAATCCCACAAAGCGTTCTCGGAAAGAACCGAACCGACCGGCGCGATGCGCTCCGACGCCCCGGAGGCGGCCGCCTGC
>USLD01000051.1 GCA_900555495.1 uncultured Slackia sp.
GCGCACGGGCGCGTTCCTTTCGGGGGAGCGCCGCGTCCGCGCGCGTGCTCGAGCGACGGAAGACGAGATGTTCGCGCATGGGGCCGTGAGCATTCGGACGGGGGCCATACATACGGTGAAACCGCTCGGCGTGCGCATCCCGCGCGGCCGTTTGACGGCCGTGACGGGGGTTTCGGGGTCGGGAAAGACCACCATGGTGCTTGAAAGCCTGGTGCCGGCGCTCGAGGCGGCAGCGCGTGGAGAAGCGCTTCCAAGCCACGTGGAAGCGCTTGAGGCCGATGGCATCGAGCGCGTGCATCTGATCGACGCGAGCCCCATCGGAGCGAACGTGCGCTCGACGGTGGCGACGTATTCCGGCGTGCTCGACGATCTTCGCCGGGCCTTCGCCAAGACCGACGCGGCCCGCGCGCGCGGTTTGAAGGCGGGCGATTTCTCGTACAACACCGGTTCGCTTCGTTGCCCATCGTGCGACGGGACCGGCCAGGTTTCGCTCGACGTGCAGTTCCTGCCCGATGTCGACGTGCCGTGCCCCGCATGCGGCGGCTCGCGTTATGCGCGCGAGGCGTTCGAAATCAAGCGGGCGGTATCGTCCGAATGTTTTGCGGGGCGTCCGGAAAGCGAGGGGCTTCGCGCCGTCTCCCTTCCCGAATTGCTGGCGATGACGGTCGACGAGGCGCGTGTCTGCGTGGATGGCATGCGCACGGCGAAGGCGAAGCTCGACGTCTTGAGCGATTTGGGATTGGGGTACCTGACGCTCGGAGAGGCGACGCCCGCGCTTTCGGGAGGCGAGGCGCAGCGTCTGAAGCTTGCGGGCGAGATGACGCGCAGCCAGGAAAACGCGCTGTTCGTGTTCGATGAACCCACCATAGGGCTTCACCCCCTGGATGTGGAGGTTCTTATCGGCGTGCTGCAGAGGCTGGTGGACAAAGGCGCCGTCGTGGTGGCGATCGAGCACGACCTGGATATGATCGCCAATGCTGATTACGTTATCGACATGGGGCCCGGCGGCGGCGATGCGGGCGGATGCATCGTGTCGTGCGGCACGCCCGAGCAGGTCGCGGCCTGCGCGACGAGCATCACGGGCCGTTACCTGAGGGAAGAGTTGGAAGAAGGCCTGTCGCTTTAGCGCGCCGCTTTGCTGCAGAACGTTCGGCAGGGCGTTACAATGGGGCGGATATTGTTCGATCGCAAAACGAAAGGACCGCCTCATGCTGCTGCGATACCTGATGGACCTGTACGACGTTCTCGATTCTCCGCAGGCGAGCGGCGAGGCGGTGGCAAGCTATCTGCGCGGCATCGATCCCGCCTGCGATGTCGAAACGTATGCGCTGACCGGCCCGAAAGGCACGACCGATATGGTCCGTGTGCGAATCCCCGGCGCCCAGGGCAAGGCCGCGGGCGGTCAGGCGCCGACGATCGGCCTGCTGGGTCGTCTGGGCGGTTTGGGAGCCAGGCCCGAGCGCATCGGCTTCGTTTCCGACGGCGACGGGGCGCTTACGGCGCTCGCCTGCGCGGCGAAGCTCATCGACATGCACCGCAAGGGCGACGTGCTTGCCGGCGACGTGTTTATTTCCACCCATGTGTGCCCGCACGCGCCCACTTTCCCGCACGACCCCGTGCCGTTCATGGGTTCGCCCACGTCGACGGCCGCCATCAATAAAGAAGAAGTGGCCGACGAGCTCGACGCCATCCTGGTGTGCGATACCACCAAGGGCAATCGCATCATCAACGCTCGCGGATTCGCCATAAGCCCCACGGTCAGGCGCGGCGTCATCATGCGCGTGAGCGAAGACTTGCTCGATCTGGCTCAGACCGCGACGGGCCGACTGCCGCACGTGTTCGCTCTTTCGATGGCCGACATCACGCCGTATGGCAACGGCCTGTATCACCTCAACAGCATTCTTCAGCCGTGCACGTGCACCGACGCTCCCGTCGTGGGCGTCGCTATCACGACCGAAACCGCGGTGGCGGGTTGCGCCACGGGCGCCACGCGTCTGGGCGATTTGGACGAGGCGGGCACGTTCATGATCGAGGCCGCCAAGGCATTCGGCGCCGGCGCCTGCTCGTTCTGCGACGAAGCGGAATATTGTGCGTTCGTCGAACGTTACGGCGATATGGCCGGCCTGCAGGGCTTCGGGTCGCTGCCGCCGGTCGACGAGCTGGCATAGCGCGCCGCTTCGCCGCGTGCGCATGCCGCCCTCCGCTTCGCCGTTCGCCTCGCCGGGCGGCGCGGTTATGGTGGGCATGAGAAAAGACGGGGCCGTTCGTCCGGCTTCGCATTCTTGTTCGAAACGAAAGCGTCGCTTTATGCGAGGCGGCGCTATGCTGCAGAAAAAGGAGGTTGCCGTGCGTATTATCGGCAAGCAGGAAGTCGAGGACATGGCCGTCGGCGCCGCCGTTCTAGCTTCAGGCGGCGGCGGGGATCCGTATATCGGCAAGCTTATGGCCTTGCAGGCCATCGAAGAGTACGGACCGTTTCAGATGGTGACGCTCGACGAGCTCGATGATGGCGCCTGGGTCTGCGCGTCTCATATGTTGGGCGCGCCGACGGTGCTGGTGGAGAAGGTGCCCAACGGCCTCGAAGGAATCGGCGCCGTCGATGCCCTCGAGGCGCGGCTCGGCAGGAAATTCGACGCCATCATGCCGCTCGAGGCGGGCGGATTGAATTCGCTTCTGCCGTTCCAGGTGGCCGCGGCGAAAGGCGTTCCGATCGTCGACGCCGACGGCATGGGCCGAGCGTTTCCTGAGCTTCGCCATGTGACATGGACGCTGTTCGACGTGCCGGCGTGCCCCGCCGCGGTGTGCGACGAAAAGGGCGACACCGTGGTGATCGAGGCCGTCGACAACGAATGGGCCGAGCGTCTGGCGCGCAATGTCGCCATCACCACGGGCGGCAGCGTATTCATGGCGGACTACGCCATGACGGGCGCCCAGGCCAAAAAGACCAGCATCCCCGGAACGTCGACGTATTGCGAGGTGGTGGGCCGTACGATTCGCGAGGCTCACGAAGCGGGCGGCGACCCCATTCCTGTGATTCTGGACCTGCTTAAGGGCAAGGAGCTCTTCCGCGGCAAGCTCGACGACGTGTCGCGCCGCACGGTGGGGGGCTTCGTGCGCGGCTACGCTCACTTCGAGGGCATCGAGGACTATCACGGGCGCACGTGCGAAATCGAGTTCCAGAACGAGCATCTTATCGCCCGTTCCGACGGCGAGGTGCTGTGCAGCGCGCCCGACCTTATCGCCGTCCTCGATGCGGAAACGGCTCTGCCTATCACCACCGAGGCGCTGAAGTACGGCGCCCGCGGCGTGCTGGTGGGCATTCCCGTGCATGAGCATTGGCGCACGGAGCGCGGCCTCGAGATAGCGGGTCCGCGTTATTTCGGCTACGACATCGATTACGTGCCTGTGGAAAAGCGATAGGATCCGAACGCGTTTCCGATGGGTCTTGCCGCTTCAAGGCGGGCTTCGGAAAGCATCGAAATGAATGAGAGGGCGTTTTCGCGGGGTCGGATGGGTTCGAGGTTTCGCGTCGTCGGCGGGAGCGGCTTTGCGGCCGCGACCGGGCCGGTGCCGGAGCCGAAGGCTCGGAAGGCTGTCGGAGCGCTTGTCAGGAGGAGCATATGAAGGATTGGCGCATCGGCATCGACGTCGGCGGAACCAACACCGACGCCGTCGTGCTCGACAACGAATTGAACCTGGTCGCGGCTGTGAAATGCCCGACCCCCGAAGACGTGATGGGCGGCATCCGCGCCGCGATGGCATCCGCGCTCGCCCAGGTGGACGGCGCGCGCGAGCGCATCGGATACGCGATGCTCGGTACCACGCACTGCACGAACGCGATCGTCGAGCGCAAGCGCCTCGACCGCGTGGCGGTCATCCGCCTGGGCGCGCCCGCGACCGCCGCGATCAAGCCCATGGTGGACTGGCCGGCCGATCTGCGCGAGGCTATCAGCGATCGTTGGTACCTGGTGGGCGGCGGCCACGAGTTCGACGGCCGCGAGATCGCTCCGCTCGACGAGGCCGAGCTCGAGCGCATCGCCGCCGAAATCGAGGGAGCCTGCGACAGCGTCGCCATCACGAGCGTGTTCTCTCCCGTTGACGCGTCGCACGAGAAGCGCGCCGCAGAAATCGTGCGTGCCCGTCTGGGCGAGAACTTCCCCGTCTCCATTTCCAGCGAGATCGGCAGCGTGAGCCTGCTTGAGCGCGAGAATGCGACCATTCTCAATGCGGCGCTGGTCACGGTGGCGAAGACCACCTCGGAAAGCTTCGTGTCCGCACTGGCCGCCGAGGGTATCGAGCACGCCGAGGTGTACCTGTGCCAAAACGACGGCACGCTGATGAGCGCGGCGTATGCCATGCGCTACCCGATCCTCACTATCGCATGCGGTCCGACGAACTCCATTCGCGGCGCATCGTTTTTGACGGGCCTCAAAGACGCCGTCGTGGTCGATGTGGGCGGCACGACGGCGGACCTGGGCGCGCTGACGCATGGATTCCCGCGCGAGAGCCTGCTGGCGGTCGAAATCGGCGGCGTGCGCACGAATTTCCGCATGCCCGACATCATCTCGATCGGCTTGGGCGGCGGCTCCATCGTGCGCAGGCACGAGGACGGCAGCGTCACCGTCGGCCCTGATTCGGTGGGCTATCAGGTGCTTACGCGCGCGTTGTGCTTCGGGGGAGACGTGCTGACGGCGACCGATATCGCCGTGGCGTCCGGTGCTGCCGAAGGAGTCGGCGATCCCTCCAAGGTCGCCGACCTCGACCCCGAACTGGTAAGCGCGGCTTCCGCAGAGATGGCGCGCATGGTCGAGGAGTGCGTCGACAAGATGAAGACGAGCGCGGGAGATATCGACGTCATCCTGGTCGGCGGCGGCTCTATTCTTATCCCCGGCGAGCTCAAAGGCGTCAGCAAGGTTCACAAACCCGAGAACTTCGGCGTCGCGAACGCCATCGGCAGCGCGATTTCCCAGGTTTCGGGACAGATCGAGCGTATCTTCTCGCTCGACGAGATGGGTCGGGCCGAGGCGTTGGCCATGGCGAAAGACCTTGCCAGGCAGGAGGCCGTCAAGGCCGGCGCGGATCCCGATACGATCGAGATCATCGATGTCGAAGACGTGCCGCTGGCGTATCTTCCCGGAAACGCCACGCGCGTTCGTGTGAAAGCGGTCGGAAGCCTGAAGCTGTAGGCGGGGCCGCGGGGCGCTTTCGTTCGTCTGTCGGCCGTGGCTTCGCTTGCGCGCAAGAGCGCGTATCGCGAGGTCCGCGGCCGATGCGCCTCGCGCTCGGCTTCGGCGGTTCGATGGTTTGTCGCCGCTGTGGCGGGTTTGCGCGATTTCGGCAGGCAGGACGTGCGTGCGTCCTGCATTTTTAGCGGTTGATGCTTTAGTACTATATTGTAGTAAAGCAACGAGAAAAGATAGTTGGGTGCTGTATGAGGAAATTGGGAGTCCAGGCGGTCGAGGATATCGCGCGCGGCGCTGCGGTCATGGCGTCGGGAGGCGGCGGCGACCCGTATCTCGGCATGGTCGTCGCGCGGCAGACGGTCGAGGAGTTCGGCGCCATCGAACTGCTCGAATTGGGCGAGGTTCCTGACGACGCCCGCGTGGCGGTGTCGATGGGACTGGGCGCGCCGACGGTGTTGGTGGAGAAAGTGCCGCGCGGCACCGAGCCCGAATTCGCGCTGGAGGCGCTCGAGGATGCGTGCGGCTACCGTTTCGACGTGCTGCTTCCCTCCGAGGCGGGCGGCTGGAATTCGCTGCATCCCATGCTTCCCGCGGCCCGTCGCGGCCTTCCGCTGCTCGACGGCGACGGCATGGGTCGCGCGTTTCCCGAACTGCAGATGGTTACCTGGTCGGTGTTCGGGCAGAGCGCAAGTCCTATCGGAGTAGCCGACGAGCGCGGCAACAAGATGTTGATCGAGACCGACGATAACAAGCGCGCCGAGGACCTGTGCCGCGGCGCGACCGTGATGATGGGCGGCAACATTTCGCTTGCATGCTACGGCATGACGGGCGCCCAGGCGAAAGCCAACAGCGTCGCAGGAACCTACACGCTATGCGAAGAGGTGGGCGCGCTGCTGCGTTACGCGCGTACGAACAGAGTGGACGCCTACGACAAGATCATGGAGCGCCTGGGCGCGATCGAATTGTTCCGCGGCAAGGTGCAGGATGTCGAGCGCCGTACTACGGGCGGCTTCGCGCGCGGTATCGCTACGATCGAAGGATTCGATTCGTATCGCGGCAGCGTATTCACGATGGAGTTCCAAAACGAGTTCCTCATGGCCAAGCGTGACGGTATGCCGGTATGCACCGCTCCCGACCTGATCGCCGCATTCGATGTCGAAACGTTGACGCCGATCACGGGCGAGGCGCTCAAATACGGATGCCGCGTCATGATCGTCGGCATCCCGTGCGCGCCGCAGTGGCGCACGCCCGAAGGCCTTGCCGTGGTGGGGCCGCAGGCGTTCGGTTACAAGGATGTGCCCTATATTCCCGTCGAGCAGCGCTAGAGTTCGGCGTCATTGCTGGAAATCGCTGCGATTCTGCATATTTTTTGCAGTAGGCGGTCTTTTTCAGGGTCGTTTTCGCCCCGCGCGATGGTTTATCGCGTGGGGCGAAATTGTCTAGAGCCCGTCACCTGGTGTTTTGCTTTCGCGCCTATGACGCTGCGGCGCCGAAAAGACCGCCAACTGCATTTTTCATGCATCTTTTCGACTTTTGGCGGCATGTTTTTTGCCGAGGGTGCCTCGGTTGCCGATTCCGGGGCGTTTTGCGCCATTGGTGTTACGAATATTGAAGAAGTAACATCAATGCTTTATGGTGTTACGAGTTCTAGAAAGGTAACACTATAGGATGCGACGGAGCGGCGCATCGCGGCGCGGAAGGCTCGATCCCTTCGACGCGCCCTGGCACGGCGCTTCGCTTCTCGTCCTGCCAGGGAGGGGACCACCATGCAGGAACCTATCTTCATGTCGCGTCGTCGTTTTTCGCAGCTTCTCGCCGCGGGCGGCGCCACCGCGGCTTTCGCGGGAGTTCTGACTTCGTGCTCTTCGGGCGAATCGGCATCCGAGCCCGATGCCGTCGCCGAGCCGCAGGAGGCGATCGAGCAGGTCATCGTTTCTATGCCGACGAACGCCGAGCCCGAGGCGGGCTTCGATCCGTTCGTGGCGTGGGGCTGCGGCGAGCACGTGCATGAGCCGCTGATCCAGTCCACGCTGGTCAAGACCGATACCGACATGGGCCTGCACAACGATCTGGCCACGTCCTACGAGTGCAGCGAGGACGGCATGGTCTGGACATTCAAGATCCGCACCGACGCCGAATTCACCGACGGCGAGCCGCTGACCGCCGAAGACGTCGCCTTCACCATCAACGGCATCAAGAATGCGCCTGCGTCTGAGGTCGACCTGTCCATGGTGTCCGAGGCCGTCGCTCTCGATGACGAGACGGTCGAGATCCGCATGGCCCATCCCTTCAACATTCTTATGTATACGCTTGCGACTGTCGGCATTTGCCCTGCTCACGCGCATGGCGACGACTATGGAAGCAATCCCATCGGCTCCGGCCGCTATAAGCTGGCGCAATGGGACCGCGGCCAGCAGGTCATCTTCGAGGCGAATCCCGACTACTACGGCGAGGCGCCTGTGATGAAGCGCGTCGTCGTCGTGTTCATGGACGAGGACGCGTCGCTTGCCGCCGCCCAGGCGGGCCAGGTGGACGTGGCCTACACCTCCGCGACGATGGCCGACGCGTTGCCCGCCGGCTACGACCTGCTCTCGGTGAAGACGGTCGATTCGCGCGGCATCTCGCTTCCGATGGTCCCCGCGGGCGCGAAGCGCAAGGTGGGCGACGTCGAATACGACGCCGGCAACGATGTGACGTGCGATCTTGCCCTGCGTCGCGCCATGAACTACGCCGTCGACCGCGAGCTGCTGGTCGATCGCTCCCTGAGCGGTTACGCGACGCCTGCGTTCAGCCCCTCCGACGGCATGCCCTGGGCGTGCGAGGACATGAAGATCGCGACCGACGTCGAAAAGGCCAAGGCTATCCTCGCCGACGGCGGCTGGGTTGCAGGCGACGATGGCATCCTGGTCAAAGACGGCGTGCGCGCTGAATTCAAGCTTTATTACATGACTAACGACATGATGCGCCAGGCCATGGCGGCCGACTTCGCTGAACAGATGGCCCCGCTGGGCATCAAGGTGAACGTCGAGGGCAAGTCGTGGGACGACCTCGAGCCGATATCGTACAGCGAGGCCCAGCTGTGGGGTTGGGGTTCGAATTCGCCCATCGAGATCTACAATCTGAATTACTCCGAAGGCACGTCCGATTTCGCCTGTCGCGATAACGAGGCCACCAACGAATACCTCGAACAGGCCGTTTCCACGCCGACGATCGAGGCTTCTTATGAGCTGTACCGGAAGGCGCAGTTCGACGGTACCGAGGGCGT
>USLD01000052.1 GCA_900555495.1 uncultured Slackia sp.
CTGTCTGATTTTTGCCGCGCCCGCGCCTACGCCGCTCGCGATGCGGGCGAAGACGGCCTGTGCGAGGCGTTCAGCATGTTGGACGAATGGTTCGTGGATTGCGCCGTGGAGGCGTGCGATTCCATGGTGGACGGCTTTCCGTCCACCCCGCTGTGGCCCGACAACGTGATGGCCGCCGCCGACCAGCGCGAATGCTACTGGCGTCTGTGGCAGCGACAGAACATCATCAGAATCCAGGAGGGCTCGATCGCCGACCTGGATGCCAAGCTTGCCGCCACGCGCGCCGAACTCGGCGAGTCGCGCCGCGAGACGGCCGCCAAGATCGAAGAGCTCGATGCCGCGTACGCCGAGATAGAGGCGCTCCGCTCGTCGGTGTCGTTCAAAGTCGGCCGTGCGATCACCGCGTTGCCTCGTGCCGTGAAGCGTGCGCTCGGGCGTTAGCCGGGGCTTTGCGTCGCGCTACGCCTTGCCGACGATGCGCTTGATCGCGCGCGGCAAGGCGCCGATCGCGCGGCCCGCTTTCCAGGTGGGGGAGGCGACCAGTTCTTCGGCGCGTGCCCGTGCCGCTGCAAGCTCGGTTTCCAGATGCGCGCAGCGTTCGCGTTCGCGTTCGAGCTCTTGCTGGGCGACCGATACGTCGCGCACGTATAGACGCGTCGACGCGCGCGGCACGTCTGCCGCATCGATCGTTTCGAAGAAGGTTTCGAAGGCGTCGAGAGCCTGCTCGCGCAGCGCTGCGGCTCGCGTGCGCACGCGCTTTGCAGCGGCATCGTCTTGCATGAGCGCGTCGAACGTCGCCGTCGCGCGCCGGGCGCTGCAGTCGGGTTCCAGCAGGAAGGCGCGCGCATCCATGGCGTCGTAGAGCGCTTCCACCTTATCGTTGTAATCGATGCCGATCGAAGGAATGCCCAGGGCGTTCGACACGATCGAGCAGTGCAGGCGCATGGCCACGGATGCCTGGGCCTGCGACAGCGCCGCCACGGTGCTGTCGAAATCGTCGGTCATGCCGAAGAACAAGGCCTCTTCGGCATGGCGCATTCTGCCTGCGATGCGTTCGTGCACCGCGTGGTCTTCAGGCGCGAAATCCAAGAATACCGTGCGCCAGCCCTTCGTTTCGAACGCGTGGTCGAAAAGCGCGGCCATGGCGTCGGCCAAGCCTTCGCCGCAGGTATGGTGGTCGCGAAACGACGCCGAAAGAAACGGCGCGTCCGCCAGGCCCGACTCCTCCTTCCAGCGCTCCCACGCTTCGCAGCGCTCGGGGCGTTCGATCGAAAACGCCAGGTCGGCTTTCACCTGGATGAGCGAGCGGTCGACGCCGGCGTTTTCGAGCAGCTGCGCGGTGTGCCGGTCGCGCGGCAGGTACAAGGGCTTGGTGAGCGATGCCATTTCCACCAGCTTGCATGCGTCGGCGTTGGCGAGCGGGCCTGCGCCCACGCCCAGGAACACCGCAGGCACGCCCTGCTGGTAGGCCATGAGACAGCATGCCGTTTGGCCGGCTATTTCGGAATGCGGGTTGAGGTAGAGGTCGATCGGGCCCGAAGTCCAGTCTTTGAAGGGCTCGTCGAACATGATGCCCGCCATGAACACGAGCGCCGAAGCGCCTGCGAGCTGGGCGAACAGCTCGGCCTTCATGGGCGGGGTGACGGATGCCACGCCGTGGCGCACGATCGTGCGGTCGGGCACGTGGCCGATGGCCGACACGTAGGAACCGGGGTAGCGCTTGCGCACGTCGGCGGCGATCAGCGAGAAGATAAGTTCGTCGCCGAAGTTGTCGGGGCCTATATAGCCGAACACCACCACGTGGCGGACGGGCTCGTCCTGGCCTTTGCCCGAACGCTCGCAGGCCGCCAGGATATCTTCGACGGGGTCGTGCGCGCAGGCCACGCAAGCGGGGTCGAACGTTTCCAGAAACGGCGCGGCGGCGGCGCGGTCGAGGTTGCCTTCGGCGTCGAAGATGCTAGGAACAACGGCAGGGTCGAGCAGCTCGACGCCGTGGCCCAGGGCCTTGAGCTCGAGGTAGGTCTGTGCCGCGGCGTCTCCCGCCTGGAAGCGCGCGTGTCCCACGAGTGCGATTCGGTAATACGCCATGATGGCCGCCTTTGCAGTGTTTCCGGTTATGCGTTGGTGCATCATAGCACGACGCCGCCGGGCTCTTGCATCGGCGGCGTCGTGCGCGGGCGGGCGCCGTCGCAGGCAGCGCTCGTCGGTATGAAGGGGCTCGTTAGAGCAGGCCGCCTTCCATGGCGTTCATCATCACCTGGGCCATCTGGGCGCGGGTGATGGGCGCCTGCGGCATGAGGCGTTTGCCGTCCGCGCCGTCCACGCCGTTGATGACGCCTTCGTCGGTCGCCCAGGTCATGGCGTCGCGAGCCCAGTCGTTCGTCGCGTCGTGGTCGGGCAGGGCCGTGAATGCGCTCGGGTCGGCGGCGGCCACATCGGCTTTCGCGGCCCGCGCCATCACGACGGCCAGCTGCTCGCGCGAAAGCTCGCTGTTCACGCCGAACATGTCGGAGCCTTTGAAGCCTTCCATCATGCCGGTGGCGACGGCCCAGTTCACGGCGGGGGCGTACCACTGGCTCTGGTCGGCGTCGGCCAGCGGGGCGGGGGCGTGCTGCGCGCCGTTGCCGAAGCGGTTGTACAGGATCTGCGCGGCCTGGGCGCGGGTGAGGCCGTCGTGCGGATGGAAGGCGCCGTCGTAGCCGTTCATGATGCCGTGGTCGTTCGCGTAATCGACGGCTTTGAAGAACCAGTCGTCCGCCGTCACGTCGGAAAACGCCGAGTGGTGCTGCACCAGGTAATCCACGGCGCCTGCGGCATCGAGCGCGCCGTGGCTGCCGCTTCCTTGCGCGCGGTCGGCGTCCGCGTCTTTCACGGGCGCGGCCGATGCGTAGAGCGCGGCCTTGGCTTCGTCGACGGTCGCGTCGGGTTCGGCGGCGAACATAAGGGCGAAGGCGCCCGACACGATCGGCGCGGCGAGCGAAGTGCCCGAGGCGGAGGTGAAGCCTTCGGCGTCGCCGTTCGTGCTGGCGCGCGGCGCGGCGATCGATTTGCCGGGTGCGCTGATGTCTTTGTATTCGTTGTAGTCGGACCAGGACAGATCGGAGCCGTCGGCATCGAGCGCGGTGACGGACACGCAGGCATCGAAGTCGGCGGGATAGATCGGCCTGGTGTCGGGCTTGGATATCTTGTCGCCGTTGCCGCCCGCGCACACCGTGACGATGCCTTGGCCTTTGGCGGCGATGATGGCGTTTTCGAGCGCCTGGTCGTTCAGGGTGGAGCCGTAGGCGCCCAGGCTCAGGTTGATCACGCGCACGTTCGCCTTGCCGCTGCGGGCCAGTTCTGTGACGTAGTCGTATGCCGCCAGCAGCGATTTCGTGGTGATCTTGGGCTTGGCCGCGTTGTCGTCGCATACCTTCACGGGCACGATTTCCGCGTTGAACGACGCGCCCGCCATGCCGAAGCCGTTGTTCGCCACGGCCGCCGCGGCTCCCGCCACCATGGTGCCGTGGCCTCCGTTGAAGGCGTTCTGTCCGTCGGCGTACAGCGGCGCGTTTTCGCTTGCATCCCAGCCGTATTCGGTCAGCACGTTGCCCGCGAGGTCGCGATGGTCCGCCATGACGCCCGTGTCGAGCACGGCGACGGCCACGTCGCCCTCGGTCCGAGCCTGATTCCATGCGTCGTCGAATCCGGCGCTGTAGAGCCAGTACTGGTTATTCGGTTCGCCGGGGTCGGATATCTGCGCGTAAGGGTCGTTCGCGGCGATCGCGGCCAAGACGGCGGCGTCGTCGGGGACCAGGCCCGAAGCGGCGCCCGCGCCTTCGGCGGGGTCGATCAGATGGTAGACGTAGTTGGGCTGGGCGCCCTCGACGCCCTCGATCGCGGCGGCTGCGGCCACGGCGTCGTGCACGCTCTGGCCTGCGGCGGGGGCGGCTTCGATGACCGTAGAGCCGTCTGTTGCGGCGAAGCGGCCGGTTTCTTGCATGCCGAGCCGCTTCAGGCCATCGGCCACGGCGTCGGCCGCGTCGTCGGCGGAAAGGGTGCGCGCGGCATCGTCGGCCTTTGCGAACACGAGCACGCCGTCTGCTTCGGGTTCGGCTGCGGCGGGCATCTCCGTCTGGCCGGACGCATCGTGTGATGCAGGGGCGGCGTATCCGGGGGCTGCCGGCAGACCGAGGCTCGCGAAGACGAGCGCGCTCGAAACCAGCGCGGCTCCTGCGCCGTTCAACATGGCGCGGCGCTTGGTTGCGTCGATGGTGGGAATGATTCGCATGGTTTTCCTCCGTCCGAGATGATTGCTGTATTGTATACCTGCAAGAATTCGATCGCGCCTCGTCACGGGCGCGCAGACGGGCGGCGGCGCGTTGGCGCGCCTGCAAGGAGGCGGTTTATGGAATCGGCGCAGGGCTTCGCGCGAACGGTCATGGTGACGGGCGGCGCCGGCTTCATCGGATCGAATTTCGTCCGGCTCATGCTGGCTGAACGCCCCGATGTGCGCGTGGTGAACGTCGACGCGCTCACGTACGCGGGATGCGCCGACAATTTGGCCGGCGTGCAGGATGATTCGCGCTACGTGTTCGTGCGAGCCGACGTGCGCGACCGCGCGGCCATGGCGCAGGCGTTCGCGCGCTATGCTCCCGATGCGGCGGTGCATTTCGCGGCGGAATCGCACGTGGACCGCTCGATCGAAAACCCCCTGCTGTTCCACGACGTCAACGCGGGCGGCACCGTGGCGCTGCTCGAGGCGGCGCGCGACGCCTGGGCGTGCGGCGACGGCTTTCGCGAGGGATGCCTGTTCGTGCACGTGTCGACCGATGAAGTGTATGGCGACCTGCCGCTCGATTCCCGTGAAGACGACGCGTTTCGCGAGGATGCGCCGCTGCGTCCGCGTTCGCCCTATGCCGCATCGAAGGCGGCGGCCGAGATGTTCGTGCGCGCCTACGGATCGACCTACGGCCTGCCCGCCGCGGTGGTGCGCTGCTCGAACAACTACGGCCCGCGCCAGCATGAAGAGAAGCTTATCCCCAAGACGCTCGCGTGCGCATGCGCCGGATCGCCCGTGCCGCTATACGGAAGCGGGCTGAACGTGCGCGACTGGCTGTATGTGGAGGACTGCTGCCGCGGCGTGCTGGCGGCGCTCGAGAAGGGAATGCCCGGGCAGGCGTACAACCTGGGCGGCGGTTGCGCGCTGCCGAATGTGCGTCTGGTCGAAGCGGTGCGTTCGGCGCTAAGCGAGGCGGGATTCGATCGGGCGGCGGCGTTTTCGGTCGAACGCGTGGCCGATCGCAAAGGCCACGATCGCCGCTATGCCATGAACTGCGAAAAGGCGGCCGCCGAGTTGGGGTGGCGTCCGACCACGTCCTTCGAGGAGGGCATGCGCTCGACGGTTGCGTGGTATCTGGAACGGGCGGGCGTCGCCTAACGCGCTTGCGAAGCCGTGCGCGATACGGCAAGGCCCTGCACGGCGCGGCCGTGCAGGGCCTTGTTTTGCGATAGGGCGTTATTTAGACGAAGCGTAGCTGTCGTCGACGGTGATCTTGCAGACCGCGTCGGGGCGGTGCTCCTTGACGATCGCCGCCACTTGCTCGGTCAGCTCGTCGTCGGAAAGAGCCAGGTCGGCGGGGCGCAGAACGTCGAAGATCACGTTGGTGTGCGTGGGGCCCGGAACGATGCGCAGGTCGTGGATGGTCAGGCGCGCGTCGATGCGGCGGATGTTTTCGGCGATCCAGCGGCGCAGGTCTCCCACGGCCGAATCGGACGTGACGATGGGGTCGTAGTGCAGCACCAGCAGCAGGTTCTCCTCGGTGCGGAAGGCCTCTTCGATGTTGTCGATCACGTCGTGGCTTTTCAGCGGGTCCATTTCGGCGGCCATTTCCACATGCGCGCTCGCGAAGCGGCGGCCCGGGCCGTAGTCGTGCACGATCAGGTCGTGCGTATCCAGGACACCCGGATAGCTGACGATCTTGTCGTAGATATGCTTGACGAAAGCGGGGTCGGGCGCCTTGCCCAGCAGCGGGTCCGCCGTGTCGCGCACCAGTTCGATGCCGCTGTAGACGATGAACGCGCCCACGGCCAGGCCCGCCCAGCCGTCTAGGTTCACGCCGCCGAATTCGGCGATAAGCGTGCAGGCCAGAACGGCCGCGGTGGCGATCACGTCGTTGCGGGAGTCCGCCGCGGTGGCAAGAAGCGTGCTCGACGAGATGCGCGTGCCGAGGCTTTTATTGAAGGCGGCCATCCAAAGCTTCACGACGATGGACAAGACGAGTACGGCCACGAGCGCGATGCTGAATTCCACAGGTTCGGGATGGATGATCTTGTCGAACGACGAGCGAACCAGTTCGACGCCGATGACCAGGATGAGCACGGCGACGGCCAGGCCCGACAGGTATTCGAAACGGCCGTGGCCGTAGGGATGCTCGGCATCGGGCGGCTTGCTGGCAAGCTTGAAACCGAAGAGGCTGATGATATTGCTCGATGCGTCGGAGAGGTTGTTGAGCGCGTCGGCCACGATGGCGACCGATCCCGCCGCCGCGCCCACGGCGCCCTTCGCGGCGCAAAGCACCGTGTTGCACACGATGCAGACGATGCTCGCGAACGTGCCGTAGGCGGTGCGCACCGCGGGGTTTTCGGTATCGTCGGCGTTTTTCACGAAACGCCGGGTGAGCCATTCGAGCATGCTCGTCGTTCTCCTCCTCGGTCTTCTATTCGTCGCGTTGGGGCTTCGACGTCAGATGCCATCCGTTGCAGTACGGGCAGCGGTAGCTGTGCAGCCCTCGCGTTCCATGGTCGGCGCAGGCGGCGATGGCCTCTTCGGCTTCGGAACGGCTGCGGTAGCGGTTCTTCGATTCGCAGGCCTTGCGGCGCACGGCGGCGTCGTGTTCGAGGTCCTGGTTGCGGCGGCGTTCTTCTTCGCGGGCGAACACGTCGTCCATGCCTCCGAGGCCCGCTTTGAATGCGGCCGTCTGCTTCGCCAGAGCCGAACGTTTCCTGCTGGTCATGGCAACCCCTTTCGCGATGCGGCTTAACGTGCGCCCTATGATAGCAGCGCCGCGTGCCGGCCGCTTGGGGCGGCATCGTGCGCGCCGGGACGCGGCTCGGTTTCTGCCGGGTCGGCGCCGGACCCGAGACGGGTTCGTGTCGGAATGCATCCGGGTTCGCGTCAGGATGCGGCCTGGTCGGTGCCGGCATCCTGACGGATTGCGGCCGGCTCCGATCCGGATTCGATCCGGAAATGCACCGGATGCGCGCCGGAATCAGGCCGGGATTCAGCGGGGCTTCACCATGGAAAGCGATATCTTGCCGCGCTCCTTGTCGATTTTTTCCACCCAGACGGTCACCGTGTCGCCCACGGCCACCACGTCGGCCGGGTGCTTGACGAAACGCTCCGACAGTTTGGAAATGTGCACCAGGCCGTCCTGCTTCACCCCGATGTCCACGAATGCGCCGAAGTCGACCACGTTGCGCACCGTGCCCGTCAGCTCCATGCCGCAGGTCAGGTCGTCGAAATCGCGCACGGAGGTGCTGAACACCGTTTCGGGCGCGTCCTCGCGCGGGTCGCGTCCCGGCTTTTCCAACTCGGCCACGATGTCGTGCAGGGTAGGGACGCCGCATCCCAGCTCGGATGCCAGGGCGGCGATGTCGCCGATGCGCGCGCCGATTCCCCTGATGCCTCCGCGCTCCAGCTCGGCCGCCTTCACGCCCGCGCGCTCGAGCAGCGCCTGGGCGATCGGGTAGCTTTCGGGGTGGACGCTCGTGGCGTCGAGCGGGTTGTCGCCGCCTGCGATGCGCAAAAAGCCCGCGCAGTTCAGATACGCCTTCGGCCCCAGGCGCGCGACCTTTTTCAGCTGCCTGCGGTCGGTGAACGCGCCGTGCTCTTCGCGGTAGGCCACGATGTTTTTGGCAAGGGCGGGCGTGATGCCCGATACGTATCCAAGCAGGCTGGCGCTGGCGGTGTTGAGGTCGACGCCCACACGGTTGACGGTGCGCTCCACCACGCCTGCCAGCGCGCGGCCTAGTTCGGCCTGGTCCAGGTCGTGCTGGTACTGGCCCACGCCGATCGACTGCACGGGTATCTTCACCAGCTCGGCCAAGGGGTCTTGCAGGCGGCGCCCCAGGCTCATGGCGCCGCGCGTGGTGACGTCCAGATCGGGATATTCCTCGCTTGCGAGCTTCGAGGCCGAATATACCGACGCGCCTGCTTCGTTGACGATCGTGTAGCGCAGCTCGGCGGACGATTCGGCGATGAACTGCGACACGACCTCTTCGGTCTCGCGGCTCGCGGTGCCGTTGCCGATGACGATGGTGTTGATGCGGTGGCGCTTCACCATGCGCTCGAGCGTGCGCTTGGTGCCTTCCACGTCGCGGCGCGGCGGGGTGGGATAGACCGTGCCGTAATCGAGCAGCGTGCCGAATTCGTCGAGCACCGCCATTTTGCAGCCCGTGCGATATCCG
>USLD01000053.1 GCA_900555495.1 uncultured Slackia sp.
TGCTTCTTCTGCGCGGCGGATATGCTCGCGCTGTAGCGCCGCGGCGGTTCTTTTCGCCTGTTCGTTGGCACGCTGCGAGCAAAGCAGTTCTCGTTCGCGCTGTTCGGAAGCGTCGCTGTAGGTTCCCGGCCTCATGACGAAGCGTCCGTTTTCGAAGCAGAGGCATTGTTTCGGCAAAGAATCGATCAAAAGCCGGTCGTGCGAAATAACGATGCCGATGCCGGAAAACGCCTGCAGCGTCTCGAGGATGCAGGCGCGGCATGCCGCGTCGACGTGGTTGGTCGGCTCGTCGAGGACGAGCAGTTCGGGTTCGCTCCAAAGTGCGACGGCGATTTGGAGTTTCTTCTGCTCGCCGCCGCTTAAAGACCCGAAGCGCCAGGGTGCGTCGTCGGGAATTTCGAGGGCGGCTCTCAGGCGCGTTGCCTCGGGGGAGAAGTCGCATGCGAAATCGTAGAGCAGCGCGGGTTCCATGCGCGGGTCTTGTTCGCAATACGCAAAGGAAAGGCGTGCGGATACGTTGCCGTCGTCGGGCTTTTCCAGGCCGCAGGCGATACGGGCAAGCGTGGTCTTACCGCATCCGTTGTCGCCGATAAGCGCGGTCCAACCTTGCGCGAAGGTGGCGGACGCGTCGTGCAGAACGGGGTCTGCGGATTGCGGATAGGTATATGCGATATGCGAGAGCGTGAGGATGGTTCGTGCCATAGGGCGGCCTCCTGTCGGAAAGGTCGCGCATGGGCAAGCGTGGTTTCTCACGGGGCGAAAACGCTTTCGCTCATGGGGCGAGACCATGAAGAAAAGCGAGACGGAGCCGTTGACGAAAATGAATGAGTGAGACGATGCTGCCCGATATGCGCGAAGGCTGCGCCGCGAAAGCGGCCGGATGCGAATGGGGCACAAAACTGTGCATCGTCTAGAACTTCATGTATGCAGGGCTCCTTAGAAGCGGATGCGCACGGCACCCTCGGTGAATTCATGCCGGCGAGTATACCGGCGTCCGACGGCGCCGGCAAGGATGCCTTCCTCTAGACCGACGGGAACATGCTCGCTAGAATTGCCCGCATCGCACGCTTCGTGCGGTATAGAACAAGGGGGTAAAGGTGATTCTGACCATCGACCAGGAAAGCTCTCTGACCGTGCGCGAGCAGCAGATTCTATCCCATATCGCCCGTGGCCTTTCGAACAGGGGCATAGCGGCCCGTCTTGCGCTTTCGGAACAGACGGTGAAAGTCCATCTTGCTAATATGATTGCGAAAACGGGCTGCGACAACCGTGCGGCCCTCGTCGCGTACGGTTTCGAGACGGGCGTGCTCAGGGCGCAATGATTCGCCTGGAATACGGCAGGAAACGTACTTCTCGATGCCGATTTAATCCGAATGGGCTATTACGCGGCCGTTCGTGCTCCGATACTCTGTAATCGCGCCGAATCCTCGGCACGAAGAGCGAAGGAGAGCAATGATCGCATTCATAGCCGCCGCGGCGAGCATCACGCTTTACGGCTGCGCGGCCGGTCTCTGTGCGTTTCGCACGGCTCGTAAGACCGAGCGTTTTTCCGTCGCTTCCCGCCTTTTCTTCCTTGCGGCTTTCCTGCTCCATTCCGCCTCGATCGGAATGGAGTCGGTCAGCACGTCGGGAACCGTTCTCGTGGGTCCGAACGTGCTCATGCTCACGTCGTGGGTTCTGTCCGTGGCGTCGTTGTTCGTGGCGGTTTTCGCCAAGAGGCCGTACGGCTATCTCGTCGTAGCCGCTTCGACGGTCGCCTTGCTCATGTTGATCGCCCAGATGAGCTCGCTGTTTTCCGGGTCGGCTTTCTATACGAACAGTACGTACGAGCAGTGGCCCGCTCTTGTCCTCCATATCCTTTCCTTCCTTGCGGCCATGGCGTGTTTCGTCATCAGCGCCGCCGCATCCGCCATGCAGCTTTATCAGCGCCGCCTGATGAAGGACCGCAGTGCGCGGTTGTTCAATCTCACCATGCCTGCGCTCGACGCGCTTAATGCCGCCGCTCGCCGTGCGGGGCTCGTCGGCCTTCCTTTGTTCACGCTGGGGATGCTGCTCGGGTTCGGCAGGTATGCGATTCGCCACGGCGCCATGATGGCCGCAGGCTGTCCTGCCGCGTTCTCGTATCTGGGCCCTCGCATCGGACTTTCGATCGTCGTGTGGTCGGCCTACGCCGTGTTCGTCGGCGTTTCCTACCTCGCGCCGTCTTTGGTCGGGTCGAAGACGCGATCGGTCCTTTCCATCTGCGGATTCTCGGCCGCCCTCGTGTTGATGTTCGTCGCGGCGGTTTAGAGATGGAGCTCGTCGTTGCGGGAATCGATTCCGCCTATGCACCCGATGACGTGCGCGTATCGGTCGAAAGCGCTCGCCGAGAGGGTCTTCTTGCCGCGATAGCGGCGCTTCCCGATGCCGACGAGGCCGCCGTCGCAGGCCAAGGTGAACGCTACGAGGCGTATGCGGTGCTTCGCGAAGGCTTTGACAGCTTCGGGGTTCTCGGCAATCTGTTCTCGTCCCATTTGGGCGTTTCGTCTTCCCGTATCGCAGGCTGCTTTTACGCTGCAGAAGGAATCGACGCCGCGATGCATGCGATGCATGTCGCATGCGGCTCCGATTCGTTCGCGCGGGGCAGGGATGTTCCCGCACCGCGCTTTATATGCGAATCCGCATGCGATTCCGGCAAGCCCGCCGAAGCGCTCGAGCGCCTCTTTCTCGAGGCGAGCGAGGCGGCTTCTTCATTCGGCCTGCGCCGCGACGAGGACGCCCAATCGCGCGCTACAGCTGACATGGCGGTCGAGCTTGCCCGATTCGTCTTCGATGACCTAGGGAGATGCCGCGTCATGATGGAGGGCTCGAGCCCGCAGGCTTCCGTTTTCCGGGCTGCGTTTTCCGCTGCCGGGGCGTTTGTTTTCGATGTCGGCGAAGAAGGCGGCTTGGTGGAGTCCATGGCGAAGGCCGATGTGTCGCTTCTTTGGGGAGCGCAGGCGTTCGACGCTGTTGCGGCGAAGAGGCTTCGCCGTGCGCGGCGGGGACGTTTGAGCGTGGTGTTCGACCTTGCCGGCGAACCCGACGGATGCGCCTGCGTGGATGTCGGCGACGTGTTCGTCTACGGGCGCCGCGACCTTCTGGAGGTCGCAGATGCGTGCGAGCGCGAAGACATCGGCGATGCCGCACGCGCGCGAGCGATCAGGGAGCGTGCGCGTTCTTATATGAGATGGTTCGACGGCCGTAGCACCTCGGCCTTGCGATAGAAACACGCGCCTCGCCGCATGCGGAAGGGCCGCTTCGGCGCATGGCGCTTCGGTTTCCATAGACATTCGAAAAGCATTCAAGAAGAAAGGCGATGGCGCGCCTATGGTTTCGTGCGCCGAAAAGGGGGCGACTATGATCGTGTCGTGGATGACGACGAACAAATGCAATTTGAAATGCGAGCACTGCTATCAGGATGCCGAGGAGGCTACGGACAAAGAGCTCGGCACCGATGAAGCGAAGAAGATGATCGACGAGATTGCGCGCGCAGGCTTCAAAGTGATGATCTTTTCAGGGGGCGAGCCGCTACTTCGTCCCGATATTTTCGACCTGGTCGCGCACGCCGCTTCGCGGGGGCTGCGTCCGGTTTTCGGAACGAACGGGACGCTGATCACGTACGAGACGGCCGTGCGCTTGAAGGAGTGCGGGGCCTGTTCTATGGGAATCTCGGTCGACAGCCTCGATTCTGCCAAACATGACCGTTTCCGAGGCCTTGCGAACGCCTATGAGCTCCCCATGCAAGGTATCGAGGCGTGCAAGAAGGCCGGCTTGGCGTTTCAGCTCCATACCACCGTCGTCGACTGGAACCGAAACGAGGTCTGCGACATCACCGACTTCGCCGAGAAAATAGGCGCTGCTGCGCATTACATCTTCTTTCTCATTCCCGTGGGTCGCGGGAAGTTCATCAAGGAAACCGCGCTCGAGGTGAAGGAGAACGAAGAGCTTCTGCGCGACATCATGATGAAGTCGCAACAGGTCTCCATCGATGTCAAGCCTACGTGCGCCCCGCAGTTCACGCGTGTTGCCAAGCAGCTCGGCGTGGAGACGCGCTTCTCGCGCGGGTGCCTTGCAGGTCTGACGTATTGCGTCGTCGGGTCGGAGGGAATCGTCCGTCCTTGCGCGTATATGACGGAAGAGGCGGGCGATGTGCGTGTGACTCCGTTCGATGAGATTTGGAAATCGAGCCCTGTGTTCGAGAAGCTGCGCACCGAGGCCTATTCGGGCGCTTGCGGAACGTGCGATTACCGCGACGGATGCGGCGGATGCCGCGCCCGCGCCGCGTACTACCACGACGGCGACATTCTCGCGCAAGACGACTATTGCGCGCATGGGCTGAAGCTCGACGAGGAAGGGGCCGTCTCTCATGGGTAAGAACGGCTGCATGCTCTCTACGAAAGGATTTTCCGATATGTTCAACGAACCGTATCGCTCTGGCGCCTTTGTGCGCGCCGGTCTGCTCTCGACGACGCTTGCCATTGCGCTTTCTGCAACGATGCTTGCAGGGTGCTCTGTCGGCAGCACGTCTGCGACTGAAGGGGAGGGCGCATCGTCGGCCCAGGCGGAATCTTCTCAGGCCTACACTTTCACCGACGATATGGGCAACGAGGTCACGGTGGAAAATCCTCAGCGCGTCGTCGCCTGTATGGGAAGCTTCGCGAACACGTGGGAGCTTGCCGGCGGCACTTTGGTCGGCGCTTCCGACGACGCTTTCACGTTCGATGCGTTCGATATCGCGTCTCCCGATGTCGCGAAAGTAGGCGACTTCTCGAGCATCAACCTCGAGGCGGTCATCGCCCTCGAGCCTGATTTCGTAATCATGACCTGCGGCACAGGCGGTCGCGGCGGCGATTCGAGCCAGGCCGATTTCAAGGCGGCCCTCGATGCCTCGGGTATTCCCTTAGCGTATTTCGAGGCGACGGTTTTCGAGGACTACTTGCGCATGCTGCGCGTGTTCTGCGACATCACCGGCCGCGATGACCTATACAGCCGAAATGGCGAATCGGTGCAGCAGGCGATCGAGCAGGCGGTTTCGGACATGCCCGAGGCGAGCGAGCCTTCCACGGCTTTGCTCATGACCACGTATTCGCGGGGGACTCGCGTGTTGACGTCTTCGTCGATGGCGGGCGATATGCTTGCCGATCTGGGCGTCGTCAATCTTGCCGACGAGAATCGCAGCCTCCTGTCCGATTTCAGCCTCGAGTCGGTCATCGAACTCGACCCCGATTACATTTTCGTGATCCCTATGGGCAACGACACCGAGGCCGCTATGCGCAATCTCGAGGCGCAGACCGCCGAAAACCCTGCATGGGCGACGCTTTCGGCGGTGCAAGAGGGTCGCTACATCATGCTCGATCCCGACTTGTTCCTGTATAAACCCAATGCGAAATGGGCCCAGAGTTATGAGACGCTTGCGGGGCATCTCGCGGCCGGGCAGAACGAGGCGTGATGCGACGCGTTCGTGAGGAATCGGGGCACGTCGCCGGGCGCGGTCGCCGGGCGGCGGCCTTCGCCGTTGCCTGCGCGGCCCTTGCGGCGCTGAGCATCGCGGCTTTCTTGAGCGGAGCATCCTCTGTGAGCTTCGTCGAGCTCGCGGCATGGGCCTGCGGCGGAGAAGTGAGCGATGCCGCGAAAAGCATCCTGGTAAATGTCAGGCTTCCGCGCGTCCTGGCCGCGCTGCTTGCGGGCGCGGCCCTTGCGGTGGCGGGAGCCGTCATTCAATCGGTGCTTGACAACCCGCTCGCAAGTCCGAATGTGATCGGTGTCAACTCGGGGGCCGGGTTGTTCGTGCTCGCGGTCGCGGCGCTGTTTCCCCATGCGCCCTGGGCCGCTCCGTTCGCGGCGTTTGCCGGCGCCTTGGTCACGGCGGCCGTCATTTTCGGCATATCGCTGCATGCGGGCGCGTCGCGTCTGACCGTCGTGCTTTCGGGCATCGCGATAACCACCGTGTTCGGCGCAGGTATGAACACCGTCATGATCGTGGCGCCTGACGCCTATGTCGGTTCTTCGGTCTTTCTGGCGGGAGGGCTTACGGGCGTGCTGCTGTCTGACCTCGTGTGGCCTGCGGTTTTGATCGCAGCGGGGCTGGTGGCGGCGATGTGCGGGGCGCATCGGCTCAACGTGGTGGCGCTTGGCGACGATATGGCGCATGCACTCGGCTTGAACGTGCGCGTCGTCAGGCTTTCCATGCTCGCCGTCGCTTCGCTGCTCGCTGGCGCGGCCGTGAGTTTCGCCGGTCTTTTGGGTTTCGTCGGGTTGATCGTTCCGCACATCGTGCGCTTCGCGGTCGGAAGCGACAATCGCGCGGTGCTCCCCCTGTCCGCGGTGGTCGGCGCGGCATTCGTGGTCGGCTGCGATCTCGTTGCCCGCGTCGCCTTCGCGCCTTACGAGGTGCCGGTGGGGATTCTCATGGCGTTCGTAGGAGGCCCGTTTTTCATCTATCTCATTTTCAAGAATAGGAGGGGAGGCCTTGGCTAGAGCTGCTTGCGCGGTCGCGCATCGCGATTCGGTCCGTCTTTCGCCAGAATGCGAATTCGCGCTCGAGCTGCGCGGCGTCGGCTTTTCGTACGATCGTTCCCGTCCGTTCATCGAGGATGTTTCGATCGGATTCGACCGAGGTGCGGTGACGAGCATCGTCGGACCGAACGGCTGCGGTAAATCGACGTTGTTGAAGATGGCGTGCGGTATCGTCCGGCCCTGCAGAGGCGACGTTTTGCTCGACGGGCGAAACGTTCGGTCGTATGCCGCCCGCGAGCGTGCTCGTCGTCTTGCACTGTTGGCGCAGGGGCCGCGACCGCCTGCCATGACCGTCGAATCGCTCGTCGCGTGCGGGCGTTTTCCGCATTCGTCGTCTCAGGGCCGTCTTTCTCGCGCCGACCGTGCCGCCGTCGAGTATGCGATGGAGCTCGCCGATGTCGCTTGTTTGCGTTCGCGCGACCTGCGCAGGCTTTCCGGCGGACAGCGTCAGCGCGCGTTCGTGGCTATGACGCTGGCCCAGGATGCCGACATCGTCGTGCTCGACGAGCCGACGACGTATTTGGATATAGGCGCCTGTCACGAGGTGATGCGGCTCGTGCGCAGGTTGAATGAAGAATGCGGCAAGACGGTCGTCCTGGTCATTCACGATCTCGACTTGGCGTTGCGCTATTCGGATCGCGTGGCGGTCATGAATGCAGGGTCGATCGTGGCGGCGGGTTCGGTGGATGAAGTCTATGCGTCGCGCGCGATAGACGGGGCGTTCGACGTCGACCTGCAGAGGTGCGGCGTCGGTGGCGGTGAAGCGTATGTGGCCCTGCCTCGCGTGTAGGCGCGCTTTCGGGCAGGTCTAGAACATGGCGTCGAAGGGGTCGGAGACCTCGATTTCTTCTTTGCCGCGGAACAGCTCGGTGAGCTTCGCGAGCAGAGGCTCCTGGGTCCCGTCGAGCATGCGCAGCACCATGGTGACGCGGTCGGTGTACTGTACGTCGATCGTCTTGGCTTCGCAATCGGCGGCGAGGCGTACCATCTGGTCGTAGAGCGGGTAGTCCATGCGCACGGAGATATCGACGCATTGCGAGACCACCACGAGCTTCGCGGCCTCGATGCCCGCCTGGGCCGCCTGCGTGTAGGCGCGTACCAGGCCTCCCGTTCCCAGCAGGACGCCGCCGAAATAGCGCGTGGTCACGATGGCGATGTCGGTCAGGCCCGCATGCTGGATGGCTTCGAGGGTGGGAAGCCCCGCGGTTTTCTGGGGTTCGCCGTCGTCGGAGTAGCGCACGCGGCCGTCGGCCCCCGCGCCGCCTTCGCGCAGGATGTAGGCGTAAACGTTGTGGCGCGCCATGCGATTGGCCGCCCGCACCTCTTCGAGGAAGGCGAGGGCCTCCTCTTCGGTTTCGATGTGGGCGACGCTTGCGATGAAGCGGCTCTTCTTCTCTTCGATTTCGGCCGTCGCGCGGCCTTCTATGGTGGTGTAGGAATTCATGCCGCCTACTATAGCACGCGCATCGCGAGACGGCCTTCGCGCGTCGGTCGTGTTACCATAGTCTGCCGACAACGCCGAACCTGCCGCATCCGCCGCACGCGGGCGGCATGACTATTCGAAGGAGCGCCCAACCATGGCAAACGAAGGAAGCTTTGAGGCGAGCCAGAAGCGCAGCGACGAGATCCGCGCCGACCTGACGGCTCATCCTGAGAAATACACGATGCTGACGGGCGACCGCCCGACGGGCAGGCTGCATCTCGGCCACTACTTCGGCACGCTGAAGGGCCGCGTCGAGCTTCAGAACATGGGCGCGCGCACCAACGTGCTCATCGCCGATTACCAGGTGATCACCGACCGCGACACCACCGAGCATATCCAGGACAACGTGTACAACATGGTGATGGATTATTTGGCGTGCGGCATCGACCCCGAGAAGACGATGATCTACACGCACTCCGCCGTTC
>USLD01000054.1 GCA_900555495.1 uncultured Slackia sp.
GGGTTTCCCATGCATGGGTAATGGGAGTCGTAGACCCGTCCGATGTATGAGCCGTTCTCGTCGAGCAGCGGCACGGTAGTCTGGATGGCGGGAAGGGTGTCGCCGTCGTTTTGCCGGACGTCGTCCAGGAAAAAATGCAGGGATTCTGCCGTCATCGAACGGCGCGACGGTCGCTCTGTCTGTCGGATTCATCGGCTCCACCTCCAAATGACGCTCGGTTTCCAATGGGCTATTCCACTCCCTTATTCGCCGTGCGTACGATACATGGTACAGAGGAGCGCTTTTGATCGCGGCCGTCGTTGCAGGCGTCGCTAATGCCGTGCGCAGAAACGAAGCCGGCCGCACGGGGTGTTTCCGTGCGGCCGGGGTGGATGGGGGTCGGATTTTGAGGGGCGCTAACGATGTCTGCGCTTGCGATGGCCGCGCCAGGCGTACAGGCGCGCGGCGGCGTAGGCGATTCCTACCGCTGCGTAGAAGGCGGCGGTGAAAAGCTCGCCCGCCGCGGCCGTGGCGTGCGCGCCGTGAAGGCAGGATACGAGGAAGAACGCGTAGGCGAGCCGCTGCACATTCTTCCATCGCGCCATGCCCATGCGCTCTTTGATACGGGGGATCGACGTGGCCTCCAAGACGATCAAGAGGATCGCCAGCGCCACGCAGCCCGCTACGAACACCGCGCCGAGTCGCTGGTCGATGTCGTGGACGAACCCGATGAACAGGATGTGTCCGAGCGCCAGAATCGATGCGGTGTTCGCCAGAGGTTCGCGCACCTGCATGAGGCGCATGCGCACCTTCGAACCGGGTTTGAAGCACCCCGTGAACATGACCGCGGCGAACAGGCAGAACGACAGCAGCCCGTTGCCGACGAATGCGGCAAGCGCCTGCGAGACCGCGCCGTCTCGCGCCAGCACAAGCGCGGCGAGCTGGATCGCGCAGAGCGCCGCGGCCGCTCCGTAGAAGATCGCGGGGCGGTTTTTGAGCGGCGCAGCAAGGTCCCACGAAACGACGAGCGCTGCGACCGAGCACAGAAGGTACGCCATTACTTCTCCCGTGCCGTATCGGCTGCGGCCTGTTTCGCCTCGGGATGCTGCGCGAGGTATTCGGGCGTGTCCTCCACGACTTCCTCGTCGATCACCTCGAGCGACTGCAGCCACTTGCCGTGCTTCTTCTTCGTGTACGCGTAGTCGGCCGTGCCGTCTTTGAACATGGTGCCGAACTCCACGTTGGTCTCTTTATAGATGGCTCCCAGGAAGAAATGCACCGCGAACACGGCCAGCATGAGCAGGGCCATGATGTAGTGCAGCGTCCAGATGAGCCAGGTTCCGCCGGGACCGATGTTGATCTTGACCAGGCCGAAGATACCTTCGCCCGCATTCGCCCACATCAAAAAGCCGGTGATTGCGAGCATGACGCCGCCGAGAACCAGGCAGATGCCGGCAAGTTTTTGGCCGGTGTTGTACTTCTCCTGCGGCGGAACGTAGTGCGGCGGCTTGTTGCGGAACAGGTACGGGTCGAGGTATCCGCCCATGGGAGCGGTGATCCAGCCCATGTCGTCTCTGTCGTAATGGAAGATCGTGCCCATGAAGCGGCTGAACGATCGGAAGTTCGCCACGACGTAGACCGCCGGCGCCGAGATAAACAGCACGCCCAGCAGGCAGTGGGAAAGCGCCACGAACGAACGCGGCACGGGCGCGCCGAAGAACAGCAGCAATCCCGTGACGCCGCAGTACATGAAGCCGATCGCGACGCAAAGATGCATGATGCGCGTGGACAGGTTGTGTTTGAAGATCTTCAGTTCGAGGCCCGGCTGCTCTTGCGCGGCGGGGTTCGTGATGGTCATTTCGCTCATGAATTCCCCCTAGGCCTTGAACGTTTCCATGTATTCGTGCGTTTCCTGCTCGGCGCTTTCGAGCGAATGGCTCTTCAGCTCGGCCACGTGCGCTTCGACGTTCTTGCCGTACACGGTGTGGCACAGGCGATGCGATAGCTCGGTGCGCGAAGGCGCCACGGCGCCAGGCGAAAGATATTGCTCGTACAGCGCGACGATTTCGGGGTTCGAATGCGACGTGCGCAGCGGTCGTGCCTGGTCATTGGCGTACAGGACGCCTTTGCGCTTGGCGATGTATTCGTAGACCTTCTTGTAGGTTCCCACGAAGATGCCGCCGATGGCGGTGGCTGCGAGAACCGACCCGATGGCCGTGGCGGCGCCGATCAGCGCCTCGCGACGTGTGATGCCTTTGGGGTCGCCGATGGTTCGTTGGGTATGGGTGGACATGGCGCCTCCTTACAGAATCTCGTGGTTGATCGGCTGGCCGCCGCCGTTGACGCATCCGCCCGGGCAGTTCATGACCTCGATGAAGTGGTAGGGGCTCGTGCCCGCGGCCACTTCCTCCATGAGGCCCGTCACGTTCTGGCTTCCGCTGACGACCGCCACGTTCAGGTCGAGCTGCTCGAGGCCGGTGGCCGCCTTCCATTCGTCGGAGAAGGGAATCGTCACGGTGGCGCTGCGCACCGCATCTTCCCCGCGCACGGCGGTTATTTCGAAGGTTCCCAGCTCTTCGCCCGAAAGCGCGGCGTAGGCCGTGCGCAGAGCGGCCTCCATGACGCCGCCCGTGTTGCCGAAGATGACGCCCGCGCCGCTGCCCTGACCGAGCAGGCTTTCGGGCTCGCTGGGCGCAAGGGAGGCCAGATCGATGCTGGCTTCTTCGATCATCTGCGCCAGTTCGCGCGTGGTGATGACCGCGTCGATATCGCGGTATCCGCTGGAAATGAACTCGGGGCGCGAGGATTCGTATTTCTTGCTGGTGCACGGCATGACGGCGACGCTGAACATGTCGGCGGGGTCGATGCCCAGCTGCTGCGCGCCGTACGTCTTGGTGACGGCGGCCTGCATCATCATGGGCGATTTCGCCGTGGAAAGATGTTCCAGCATGTCGGGGTAGTTCAGCTCGGCGTAGCGCACCCATCCGGGGCAGCACGAAGTGAACTGGGGAATCTTGCCCTCAACGGTCTCGTAGCCGGGCACGCCCATGTCGCGCATGAGGCGGCCGATGAGCTCATGGCCCTCTTCCATGATCGTCATGTCGGCGCCGAAAACGGTGTCGTAGACGTGGTCGAAGCCCAGCTGCTGCAGGGCCGCGATCATCTGGCCCTCGACGTCGGTGCCGGTTTCCAGGCCGAAGGCTTCGCCGAGGCCCGCTCGGACGGCGGGCGCTTCCTGCACCACGACCACCTTGTTGCCGGCCAGGGCCTCTTTGACCTCGTCGACCATGCTTTTGTCTTCGATCCTGCCGAACGGGCACGTGATCAGGCATTGCCCGCAGCTCAGGCATTTCGTGGGGTCGATAACGTGTTTCGTGCCGAGGCCGTTCACGGTGATGGCGTTGTTCGGGCACACTTTGACGCAGTCGTCGCATCCTTTGCAATCATCTCTGATCGAAATGACTCCCTCTGCGAGAATCAACTCTCTGATGCTGCTCAAGACACACCTCCTTGGGGGTTGTGCGGTTCGAGCCCGCGCATGGCGCCTGTCGTGTGGCGCGGCGCGCGGGTGCGGCTCGCGTGAATAACGGGCGATATGCTCCGAATAAGCCGACTATCTATGTCGGAATTAGACATATGCGCCTGCGGATTCTATGGGAAAGGAGGGTGTCTGTCGATAAGAATTGTTACGAAGGACAAAAGGAATATTATTTTGCGGCCCTCGATCGCGGATGCATGAGGGTTGCGGACGGGTCGCGCTCGGAATTTTCGTCGCGGCGGCTAGTGCGCGTCTTTCCAGATGCGGTTGTTGCGGATGAGCTCTTCGAACGTGACTGGTTCGTAGCCGTTCGCTTCGACGCAGGCGTTGAGGGCTTTGTCCATCGATTTAAGAAGCGGCCAATAAGGCGCATCGGTGTTTGCGTGAATATGGCCGTGTACGTGCCAGCCGCGCTCATGGGCCATGTCGTGCCAGCTCATCATGGGGTAATGGCATAGCGTTACCAGGCGGCCGTCGTCGTCGATTTCCATAAGGCGGGCGATTTCGACGAATTGCGCGCATGCCTTGGGCTCTTTCATCCACCGGTTGTCGTGATTGCCGATGACGAGGTGCTTTCGCCCCTTGAGCTTGCCTGCGATCACGCTTGCCGCTTCGGCGCTGCGATAGGCGAAATCGCCCAGCATGTATACGTCGTCATCGTCGGTCACTTTCGCGTTCCATCGCGCGATGAGCTCGTCGTTCATTTCGGCGATATCGTGGAACGGGCGATTGCTCAGGCGGATGATGTTCGCGTGCCCGAAGTGGGTGTCGGAAATGTAGTAGATGCTCACGGCGTTCCTTTCGGGTCGCGGGGCGCGGCGTCGGCAGAAAGCGCGGGCGTTCCGGCCGATGCCGCGCCTCTCTATTGCCGGCCGTCGATCAGGCGCTCGAACTGCTTCTTGCAGTATCGGGCCGCTTCCAGCCTATAGGCGCCGCCGAATCGCAGATATTCTTCGACAGCGCTATCGAATGCGTGAAAGACCGACGGGCGGGAAAAATCTTCCGGCTTCTCTTCGAGATTATCCTTGAAGAGAAGTTCGATGGGCGGCTTGGTCCGCCCCGTCTCCAAGCTGCATATGGCCTTTGCGTTTTTGTAGGTCCGTTGGCTTGGCGGGCATGTTTCCTTGAGGTAGATGAAAGTGGCCTTGACGAGGTTGTACGCGCACGCCGCCACGTAGTCGTTGCGCACCGGCTCCGTAGGGTCGCCGACGACGATCCTTGCCAGCAGGTCTCCGATGCATTCGGGGTCTTTGTTCAGTTCGAAAAGGTCTTTCTCGATGAGTTTAATGTAGGAGACGTCCATTACAGTGCGATCCTTTCGAGAACGAGGCCCGTTTCGTCGAGCAACAGGCCTTCGGGTCGGTTTTCTTGTCGCGCGAAGTCGACGCGTACGCATTCGGCGCGTTCGTCCTTACGCGCCCGCTCCGCCAAGCGGGCGATCATGGGGGCCAACATGCTGTTGGTCATGCGCGCGCCGAGGCTGGAGTCGATGGCGCGCTGGGCAATGTGGCGGGCGGCCGAGTCGGTGACCTGCAGTTTCACTCCCTTGGGCATGAGCATGCCGTAACGTTGCTCGAGGCTGTGCGGCGTTCCGCACACGATGCGGGCGATGTCGTCTTGCCTCAGCGACTTGAGCGCGACGATATACGATGCGCGGCCGAGGAATTCGGGGAGCATGCCGTATTCGATCAGGTCGTCGATCGTGACGCGCTCCCGAAGCTCTTCCTCGTCCATGTCGGCGATATCTTTGACCTCGGCGTCGGCGAGCAGGCCGTACGTTTCGCTCGCCTCGTCCATGAGGCGCTTGCGCACGACCTTTTCTCCGATGCCTTCGTAGGCTCCTGCGAACACCCATATGCAGCGATTCGTATCGAGAAGATCGGGCTCGTCGGAGTCGCCGTATTGGTCGGGAATGGCGTAGACTCCCGTTTTTTCAAGCGGCACGAGCAGGTCCGTCAGGGGGTTGAAGCTTGGTTCGGCGCTGCGCGAATTACGCTGGGTATGCTTGTCGATTTCGTCCCAGAACAGGACGCTTATCTCGGATTTCAGTTTCGACTGGTCTTTCGCCGCCCGCCTGAGGACGTTCGATATCGATGCGCCCTTCCAGCCTTCTCCCGTGATGGATGCGGTGCTTGTGTGGTGGTAATTGAATCCCAGGTATTCGTGGAACACCTGGCGGCAGATGAAGGTCTTGCCCGAGGCGGTGCTGCCGATGAGATGGAGCGCGTTCAGCGTGGGAAGGTCGCTTTCGGGCGTTCCGCTTTCTTGCGCGAAGTAGCGTGCAAGCCACAGACAGGCGTATTCCGCTACGCGCCGCAGTTCGTCTTCCTGCCCGACGACGTATTTCTTGCACGCTTCGACGATGTCGTCCGCCGTGACGCTTTTGAGGAAGGCCAGGCGCTGCTTGTCTGCTTCTTCGATCGTGCGGGGGACGCGGTTCGATTTGTTGCACATGAAAATGAGGCTGTGCATGAGCTTCGTCGCCTGGAGGCCTTCGGCGCCTGCGGGCCGATTCGGCTTGCTGGATTCGTTCATGGCGGTTCCTACTTTCGTTTCTTTCCTACGATGTGGTCGATCAACCCGAGGGCGATGGCTTCTTCCGGTTCGAGCCAGGTGTCGCGGTCGCAGAGATGCCTTGCCTCCTCGCGAGTCATCCCCGATGCGTTCGCGATCAGTCCCTCGAGGACGTCTTTCGTGCGCAGGATCTTCTTCGCGGTCGTTTCGATGGAGGTCGCATCGCCCGACATCGAGCTGCGAGGCTGATGGAGCATCAGGTCGGCGTGCTCGGTGACGTATCGGCTTCCCTTGTCGCCGGCGCATACGAGCAGCACCGCCGCCATGGATGCGCAGGTTCCGATGCCGATCGTGTTCACGCTGCTTTTGGCGTTTCTGCAGGCATCGAGAATGGCGAGCCCCGCCGCGACGCTGCCGCCGGGGCTGAAGATCTGCAGCGTGATGGGCTTGGATGGGTTGTCGTAGTCGAGGTACAGGATGTTCTCGATCGCCCTTCTTGCTGCAAGGTCGTCGATCGGGCCCCAGATGGATACGGTGCGGTTTTCAAGCAGCGCGATGCTCGGCGCATTCAGGCCGTGGCGCTCGATGAAGTCGGAGGTGGTGTTCATAGACGTTCCTTTCGGATGGATGCGTGCGAAGGTTCTGCGTGTCGCCTATTTGACGGCGTAGCGCGCGAGGACGATCATTCCTGCGATGAGGTGAGGGATGAAGCGGAGGAGGGGGATGAAGAGGGTCCATTCTCCGACGTAGCTGGCGAACACCAGGCCGGCGCAGCGCTTGAAGGGCTTGTTGTCGTCGGTCGTCTTCAGAGTCTTTGCGATTCCGACGCCGATGAATGCGATGAAGATGATGGCGTAGACGGCGGTGACGGCCATGTTGGCCTCGTTCACCTGTACGGGCATGAACACAGCGAAGGAGAGCGGGAACTTGGCAAGGGCCGGCAGGCCGATCGACAGATTCATGAGCAGGGAATGCGTCTTGGCACCTGGCTTTATCGCCTGGGCTGCGATGACCGAGATGAGTCCCGCGGCGTCGAGCGCCATGGCGACCGAGAACAAGATGATGGCGGTGCCTGGCGCGCCTTCCGCGACGAGTTCGTTCCAGACGAAAGGTACGAGCGGTTCTATCGCCAGGACGATGAAGAGGATCGGCACGAGGGATTTGAGGGCGAGCATGGCGATGTTCTTGGCCGTTTTCATTGCGGTTCCTTTCCTGCAGATGCGAACTGCATTTGCTTTATGCATGTATGTGTTTGGATTCGTTCCGACTGCGCTGTCGATGGGTTCCATTATCGTCACGGGGTCAGGCTGGCTCTCGCTCATATTCCCGTAAATAGCGGTAGATTGGATTTTGCATGTACACGTGGGTCGAGCGGGAAGGCTGTTGCGCGGATGGCGGACGGGTTTCTGCCCAGGTCAGCGCGCTCTTTGGCTCCTTATTGCTTATCTGCCTGCTTCGCTTTGCTTTCCGTCCAACAGGGGAGTAACGGCGCGTGTCGTGGCGCAGGGCGGTACAATGCGTCTGTTATCGAAAGAAGGGAAGTTCATGGGCGCGAAGAGGGCGAACGTCGAAATAGAACCGAGGGTCGATTCTCGGTCGGCCGGCGGTAAAAAGAGCGGCGGCCAACGAAAGGCCGTTCCGTATTGGGTGCCGCTGGCTGCCGAGCGTATCTTCATGGAATACTCCGGCCCCGGTAAAGGCAACGGGCTTTCCGTTTCCGACGTGGTGAGATATCTCAAAGACATCTACGATTGCGAGGTGTCGGACGACTATGTGAGGGAGAAACTGATTCCCGCCATGATTGAGTTCGGTTCCATCGAGCCGCGCGTTATCGAAGAAGACTCCCTGGTCGATTACTTCGGTTGGAAGATGGGATCGAACGCTTCGCCCGCAGATGGGGCGAATGCGACCGGTCCGGATGAAGCGGAAAAGAAGAAGACCCGCAAGAAAGGCCTGTACTGGTTCGAGCCCGGTCGTCTGTTCGAAGACCACGAAATCGAGCTTCTGATCGGCATGGTCGATGCGAGTCCGTTCATGGTGCACAAAGACGCGAACGACCTCGTGAAAAAACTCAGGAGCCTGCAGTTTCAGGGCAATCGCGCGATGCGGGCTTTCTTGGTGGACTCCGACTTCGACTCGGTCGACGGTCGTGCCGGCGAAGGCGATGCCGAACGGTCCGCTTGCGATTCGTAAAAAGGGAACGGCGAGGTCAGGCCGTCTACGGCCGGCGTTTTGTTCCCGCTGTCGAAGCTGTACGGCGCGATCGTCGAGAAGCGGACGATTTCGTTTACCAAGCTGAAGTATTCGGCCAGGGTCAACATGGCCGGTGCGGAGCTGTATCGCAACGACAGGCAGGACGGGGAATCGAAGAACGAACTGAAAGACGTGACGCCTTATGCCCTTCGTTA
>USLD01000055.1 GCA_900555495.1 uncultured Slackia sp.
CGAAGTACACGTCGCCGTTTTCGACGGCGTAGGCGTGGCCTTGCTCGATCAGGCTCTTGATCATGGCGATCATGGGGCCGATTTCCTTCGTCGCGCGCGGGCGGATATCGGGGTCCATCACGTTGAAGCGGCGCATCTGCTCGATGAACGCGTCGGAGAACTCGGCCGCTACCTCCTCGGACGTGCGGCCCTGCTCGTTGGCGCGGTTGATGGGCGAACGTGACCTCGTAGCCGCTTGCGATGAGCCAACGGCGAATGACGTCGAACGAAAGGAAAGTGCGGGCGTTGCCGATGTGGATCTGGTCATACACCGTAGGACCGCACACATACATGCGGACCTTGCCCTCTTCGATCGGCACGAACTCGCGCTTCTCGCGCACCTGGCTGTTATAGATACGAATCATAATTCCTCCCGGAAATAACGTGACGAGCATGCATCATGCTCAAACAGTCCTGAGCTCGCGCGCTCGGCGTAACCATGCCGAGCGGCTCGTGCGGAACCGCGCGTGATACAGGCCCGTCGCGTCCAGAATCCACATGGCCCTCAATAAACGTATTCGGGCAGCCGATACATTCCGCACCGACACCCAACCAACGTAAACACTCGCACATTGTAGCAAGTTCGCCTCGATGCAAGACAATCGAAGACTCGGCAAACCGGCCTTCATTGCAAAGATACGCGAAGGGGCGAACGCCGCTTGCAACACCCCGACCCCGCAAGGCCGAGATGCGCCTTGCTGCAGCGCCCGAAAGCTTGCAACGGACCGGGCGCGTATCCCACGCGCAGTTCCGCACAAGCCGAAAGCCGCTTGATGCGGCTTTCGAGCGCGTCAGGACTGTTTGAACATGGGATATGCGCCCGATCGTCCGGAAAAGCTAACATCGCCGCAGCAAAGCGACGGCCTGCGCCGAAATACCTTCTTCGCGTCCTTCGAATCCGAGATGCTCGGTCGTGGTGGCCTTCACGCCCACCGAATCGACCGGAACCCCCATAGCGCGGGCCAGGTTCTCGCGCATCGCGTCGCGATGCGGAGAAAGCTTGGGCGCCTGGGCCGAGATGACGCTGTCCACATCGACGATTTCGAAGCCGAGCGAACGCACATGCTCGGCCACCTTCGACAGCAACATGAGCGAGTCGGCGCCCGCATACGCAGGGTCGGTGTCGGGGAACAGCTTGCCGATATCGCCCGCGCGCGCCGCGCCGAGCAGCGCGTCGGAAACGGCATGCGCCAGCACGTCGGCGTCGGAGTGGCCCAAGAGGCCCTGATGATGCGGAATGTCGACGCCGCCCAGAATGAGCTTGCGGTCGGGCGCGAACGCATGGACGTCGAAGCCCAGGCCGATACGCGTTTGAGAAACGTTCGTCACGATGGTCCTCTCCTCGAAAACGCGAAGCCTACTTGTCGATAGCGAGGCCGGCCGAATCGACGGCGGCCGAAAGCATCCTGTAGTCTTCGGGAACGGTAAGCTTGATATTGTCGCGCTTGCCCTCCACCACAAGGACCTTGCCGCCCAGGCGCTCGATCAACGACGAGTCGTCGGTACCCACGAATCCGTCGCGCAACGCGGAGGCGTGGGCGCGACGATACACGCCGCTGCGGAACACCTGCGGCGTCTGCGCGTTCCAGAATACGCGGCGGTCTGGCGTTCCCACGATGCAGCCGCCTTCGACCACCTTCAAGGTATCGACGGCAGGCGTAGCCACGATGGCGCCGTCGGCATCGACCATGCCTTTCAAGGTATTGATGGTATGAGAGATCAGGTCGGGAGACACGAGCGGACGCGCGCCGTCATGCAAGATGACGTACTCGTATTCCTCGGGCACCAGCTCGAGACCCGAGAACGCGCTCTCCTGGCGCGAACCGCCCGAAGGAGCCAGCACGAGCGGCGTGACGAACGAGAACGGATCGATCGCACGCTCCCGGTATTCGTCGGCGCGATCGGAAGGGCACACCACCACGATCAATCCGATGTCCTCGACGGCATCGAAGGCCGCCACCGACCAGGCCAAGATGGGACGGCCCGCGATCTCGACGAGCTGCTTGCCGCCCTCGTGGCCGAAGCGCTCGCCCGAGCCGCCGGCCAGGATGATAGCCGCCGTCTTAGGGTTCTTGCCCACCGTGCCGGAATAGCGCGAGGCGGAAGCCTCGGATGCATCGCCGCCGAGCGTCATGGCCGACGCGATGTCGACCAGAACGGAAGGCAGAAAGACCGGGTCTTCGGGATATGCCTTGCTATCGTTGAAATCGCCCATGATTCCCCTTCCGTGAAAACACGCGGGGCGTCTTGCAGACAGACGCCCCGCGCACGGGCCCGAGCCCGTATTGCCTTGGTTGACTAGTCGGCCGCCCCGCCGCTCGACACGCCGCCGGAACCGCCGACGCCTGCATGGCCCAGATCGAACTGCGGAAGCAGCGATTCTGCTTCTCGTGCAATACTATCACGCTTTCGCGGCGCGGGAATCTCTCCCTCGCCGGGCGTGAACACGAGCTCGCCGTCGACCAGGTCCACGTCGATGACGGAACCCGCATGCCATTCGCCTTCCAGAATCTGCTCGGCGATCGGGTCTTCGAGCAGGCGCTGGATGGCGCGACGCAGCGGGCGGGCGCCCATGGAGGTGTCCGTGCCCTCGTCGGCCACGTGTTCGCGGGCAGCCGGCGTCAGGTTGATGGTCATGTCCATGGCGACCAGGCGGTCGCGCAGGTCGGCCACCATAAGCTCGACGATCTGTCCGATCTGCTCGCGCGTCAGGCTCTTGAACACGATGATTTCATCGAGGCGGTTCAAGAACTCGGGACGGAAGAGCTTCTTCATCTCGCTCATCACGCGGCTCTTGATTTCCTTGTCCGACAGGCCGGTCTGCGAGTCGGGCGTGAACCCGAGCGGCGCGCTCTGGGCGATTTCGCGAGCGCCCACGTTGGACGTCATGATGATCACCGTGTTGCGGAAGTCCACCGAACGGCCCTGGGCATCGGTCAGGCGACCCTCTTCGAGAATCTGCAGCAGGATGTTGAACACATCGGGATGCGCCTTCTCGATTTCGTCGAACAGCACCACCGAATACGGGCGCTGACGCACCGCCTTGGTGAGCTGGCCGCCTTCGTCGAAGCCCACGTAGCCCGGAGGCGAACCCACCAGGCGGCTGACGCTGTGCTTCTCCATGTACTCGGACATGTCGAAGGACAGAAGCGCGTCCTCGGAGTTGAACAGGAACTCGGCCAGCGCCTTGGAAAGCTCGGTCTTGCCCACGCCCGACGGGCCCAGGAAGATGAACGAACCGGCGGGGCGCTTCGGATCCTTCAAGCCCGAGCGGCTGCGGCGGATCGCCTTCGACAGCGCCGTGACCGCTTCTTCCTGGCCGATGATGCGCTCATGCAGCACGCCTTCCATGCGCAGAAGCTTCTCGGTCTCGGCCTCGGTGAGGTTGCTCACCGGCACGCCCGTTGACATGCTGACCACATCGGCGATTTCGGCCTCGGTGACCTCGGAGAGCGTGCGGTCGGCTTCTTCGGAGAACTTCTTCTCGGCCTCTTCGCGGCGCGCGACGATGTCTTTCTCCTGGTCGCGCAGCGCGGCGGCGCGCTCGAAGTCCTGGCCGGAGATGGCCTCTTCCTTCTCGGTGCGCACGCGGCGCAGCTCGTCGTCGATATCGCGGATTTCCTCAGGCAGCACGCGATTGCGGATGCGCATGCGCGCGCCCGCCTCGTCGAGCACGTCGATCGCCTTGTCGGGCAGGAAGCGGTCCTGGATGTAGCGGTTCGACAGCGAAACCGCAGCGTGCAGGGCCTCGTCGGAGAAACGCACGTGGTGATGGGCCTCGTAGCGGTCGCGCAGGCCGTCGAGGATGCGCATGGACTGCTCTTCGTTGGGCTCGTTCACCATGATAGTCTGGAAGCGGCGCGCGAGGGCGGAATCTTTTTCCAGATGCTTGCGGTACTCCTCCACCGTGGTGGCGCCGATCACCTGGATTTCGCCGCGCGACAGGGGCGGCTTCAGGATGGCGGCCGCATCGATCGAGCCTTCGGCCGAACCTGCGCCGATGATGGTGTGCATCTCGTCGATGAACAGGATGACGTCGCCTTCCTTGACGACCTCCTTGATGACCTTCTTCAGGCGCTCTTCGAATTCGCCGCGGTACTTGGAGCCCGCGACCAGGGCGGACACGTCGAGCGTCACCAGGCGCTTGCCGCGGATGATGTCGGGAACCTGGTCGGCCACGATCAGCTGTGCCAGGCCCTCGGCCACGGCCGTCTTTCCGACGCCCGGCTCGCCGATGAGCAGCGGGTTGTTCTTCTGACGACGCGAAAGCACCTGCATCACGCGCTCGATTTCGGCGGCGCGGCCGATCACGGGATCGAGCTTGCCGTCACGCGCCTTGGCGGTGAGGTCGGTGCCGAACTCCTCGAGCATGCTGGTGTCGGACTGCTGCTGATCGCCGCCGAAGAACGGCAGGCCCGCCGCCACGGGCGTGGGCTGGCCGACGAGGTCGTTCAGGGCGCCGCGCACCTTGTCGGTGGACACGCCCATCTTCTTCAGCGCGTCGATCGCGCCGCCCTCTTCTTCGCGCATGATGCCGAGCAGCAGGTGCTCGGTGGAAATGTAGCTCTGGCCCATCTGCATGGCCTCGCGCAGCGAGGTCTCGAGAATGCGCTTCACGCGCGGGCTGAAAGACAGATGCGCCGTGGGCTCTTCCGCCTTCGTCGCCTCGTTGAGCGCACGAACGACTTCGAGGGCGCCCTCGTAGGTCACGCCGACGTGCTCGAGCGCCTGGGCGGCCATGCCTTCGGGCTCTTTCGCAAGGCCGAGCAGCAAATGCTCGCTGCCCACGTGAGGCTGGCTCAAGGCACGCGCCTCTTCCTGGGCAAGCACGAGCACATGGCGCGCCTTGTCGGTGAATTTTTCGAATGCCATAAACGGCCCCGTTTCTCAAAGGTGACGACGCCCCGCAGCGCGAAAAGCTCATGCCGCGCGGGCGCGCCGGTCTTACAAACAGTACTCCATTGTATTTTCCGAACAATCCTAGCACTCATGTAAAATGAGTGCCAAGACATGAGGCCCCCGGTGCCGTTTCGTTACATCGCATCCACACGCTTCACGCATCGGACCCATACGAAAAGGGCCCGACCCAAAGAGTCGGACCCTTAGAAAGCGAACCGTGCTTCGACTGGAAACAGCAGCAACCCATTGCGTCGGCCGTCAAGCCGACGCAACCTAGTACAGCTTGGCGCCTGCGGGGATCGCGGAGTCGAGCATGAGCAGGTTCAGGCGCTCCTCGCCCGCTTCCTCGTGGATGGCGGAAAGCAGCATGCCGCAGGAAGCGACACCCATCATCTTGCGCGGAGGCAGGTTGGTGATGGCCACGAGCGTCTTGCCCACCAGGTCTTCGGGCTCGTAGTACGGATGGATGCCGGAAAGGATCGTGCGGTCTTCGCCGGTGCCGTCGTCGAGCGTGAACTGCAGCAGCTTCTTGCTCTTCGGAACGGCGATGCATTCCTTCACCTTCACCGCGCGGAAGTCGGACTTGCTGAACGTCTCGAAGTCGACCTCGTCGGCGAACAGCGGCTCGACGGCCACCTTGGAGAAGTCGATCGTCGGAACCTTGTTGGGGGCATAGATACCGGCAGCGGCCTGCTCGTCGGACGCGACCTGGCCGTCCTGCCAGGCGCCGAGCTTCTTCTTGCCCTCGGGGCGCATGTGCGGGAA
Source organism: uncultured Slackia sp. (assembly GCA_900555495.1). GTDB lineage: Bacteria > Actinomycetota > Coriobacteriia > Coriobacteriales > Eggerthellaceae > Slackia. Next base: position 5,704 of record USLD01000055.1, read on the forward strand.
CAGCAGCACGTCGCGGATGCTCGCGGAGTTCGTCAGCAGCATGACCACGCGGTCGATGCCGATGCCGATGCCGCCCGCGGGAGGCATGCCGTACTCGAGGGCGCGCACGTAGTCCTCGTCGTATTCCATGGCCTCGTCGTCGCCTTCGGCCTTCTCCTCCATCTGGCGGGCGAAGCGCTCGGCCTGGTCGACCGGGTCGTTGAGCTCGGAGAACGCATTGGCGTACTCGTGGCCGGCGATGACCAGCTCGAAGCGGTGCGTCAGGCGCGGGTCTTCTTCGTTGCGCTTGGCCAGCGGAGAAACCTCCACCGGGTAGTCGCAGACGAAGGTCGGGTTCACGATGGAGTCCTCGCCGATTTCGTCGTAGATCTCGGCGATGATTTTGCCGGGGCCCCAGTCTTCCTTGACCTCGATGCCGTGCTTCTTGGCATGGGCGGCAAGCTCTTCGACCGGCGTATCCATGGTGACCGTCTCGCCCAAGACATCGGATACGATTTCGGTCATGGGGCGGCTCGGCCATGCGCCGAACAGGTCGATTTCCTGATCCTGATACAGGATGGCGCCCTCCAAGCCCACGGCGCGCGCGGCCGCCTTGATGACGCCCTCGGCGAGCTCCTTCATGCCCTCGAGGTCGGAGTAGGCGCGATACGCCTCCATGGTGGTGAACTCGGGGTTGTGCGTGCGGTCCATGCCTTCGTTGCGAAAGATGCGGCCGATTTCGAACACGCGCTCGAAGCCGCCGACCAGCAGGCGCTTCAGATGCAGCTCGGTGGCGATGCGCAGATAGCATTCCTGGTCGAGCGCGTTGAAGTGCGTGATGAACGGCTTCGCGGTAGCGCCGCCCTGGATGGTCTGCAGGATGGGCGTCTCGACCTCCATGTAGCCGTCGTCTTCCATGTAGCGACGGAAAGCCGACAGGATGGCGGAACGCTTGCGGAAGGTGTCGCGGACGTCTTCGTTGACGATCAGGTCGACATAGCGCTGGCGATAGCGCGTTTCTTTGTCGGACAGGCCGTGGAACTTCTCGGGCAGCGGACGGACCGCCTTGGAGAGCAGCACGATTTCGCGCGGAGCGATGGACAGCTGGCCGCGCTGGGTACGCACTACGACGCCCTCGACATTGACGATGTCGCCCAGGTCGAGACGGCCGAGCAGATCCCAGTCGGACTCGGACATGTCGTTGATGCGGCAGAACAGCTGGATATCGGCGGAGGGGTCGCGCAGGACCACGAAGACGATCTTGCCCTGCCCGCGCTTCGCGATGACGCGGCCGCCGATCTTCACGACGTCTTCGGTATTCTCGCCGGCGGCCAGATCGGCGTAGTTCGCCTCGATATCGGCCGCGTAATGGGTGATTTCGGAGTGCTCCGGATACGGATTGGTGCCGGCATCGATATACGCCACGCGGGTGGCGAGGCGGCGGGCGCGCTCGTCGTTAAGCGTGCCGTCGTCTACAATGGCCTGCTCTTTTTCGGAAGTGGTTTCGCTCATCTGACATCCTTTATCGACAGAGTACAAAACGGTTCGTTCGAACATCAATGGGATTCTAACGTATAACGCCGCGCTTTCAGGATAGGCGGCGCATTATCGCAAATACGGCAAGAGCCAGCCGTCCTCCCGCGAAGCGGAAGACGGGAAAGCGGCTGGCTCGCTACGATGCAAAAGCGATCGGGCTGTTACTGCTCGATCTTGACGATGGTCATCTCGACCTCGCGACCGGTGGGGCCGGTGGCGGTGATGACGTCGTCCTTCTTGTGGCCGAGAAGCGCAGCGCCCACGGGGCTCTCGTTGGAGATCTTGCCGGAGGCGACGTCGGCCTCGGCGGCGCCCACGATGGTGAAGGTGCGCTCGCGGCCGCCCATGTTCACGACGACGGTGCTGCCGACGTTGACACGGGAAGAACGCTTGGGAGCGGCGACGACGGTGGCCTCGGACAGGATCTGGTTGATCTCGGCGATGCGGGCTTCGACCATGCCCTGCTCGTTCTTAGCATCGTCGTACTCGGAGTTCTCGGAGATATCGCCGAACTCGCGGGCGACCTTGATGCGCTCGCCGACCTCGGCGCGCTTTTCGTTCTCGAGATAGTGGAGTTCCTTCTCGAGCTTCTCTTTTCCTTCGGGAGTAAGGATGTACTCGTTCGCCATCGTGCAACACCTAACCTAGAATTCGTGCGCCCATCGGCGCGCATTGCTGACTGAAACTAAAAAACGGTATGCCGACAACCGCAGGCATACCGTTCGAGTGCAAGATTCTTCGAGGTTACTCCTCGTCGGAATCGGCCGTGTTCGCAGTGGTCTTCTTCGCGGAAGAAGCAACCTTCTTTTTGCGAACGGGCTTTTCTTCGACCTCTTCCTCTTCGTCATCGAGGTCTTCGATTTCCTTCTTCGCACCGCCGCCCATGCCGTCGCGCAGGTTCTTGACCGTGCGGCCAAGCGCGCTACCGAGCTTGGGAAGGTTCTTCGGTCCGAAGATGAGAAGGGCAACAGCAAGGATGATAAGGAGTTCGGGCACGCCGAGTCCGAAAATTTTCATGTGTTTCCTCCATGGTATCGCCCGTAGAAATAACCGGGCATTCGATTGCGTTCGCAAAAAATGGTCGGGACGACAGGATTTGAACCTGCGGCCTCTGCGTCCCGAACGCAGCGCTCTACCAAGCTGAGCCACAACCCGTAAGCTGCTT
>USLD01000056.1 GCA_900555495.1 uncultured Slackia sp.
GCCCGCGTGCGAATTTCTTCATCGTTGTAATGATCTTCTCCAGCCCGTCGGGGCTGTGCGCGTAATCGCGGATCACGACATAATCCGTCCCTGTCGGCAGCACCTCGATGCGGCCCACAACCCCCTGGCAGGTGTTTAAGCCCTGCGCCGCCTGTTCGAGCGATGCGGCCGAAAAACGCGTCTCGAGCTTATGGCGCGCCACGATCAGCTCGACGTCGATGCCGGCGTCTCCCGCATGGCCCAAAACCTCTTCGACCACGCCCTGTGCGGGCTCGTGCCGCGACGGATACGCCGTCATGCGCACGCGCACGATATCGCCGTCCTGCACATGGGGCGCGTCGCGGCGCAGGGTGAAGACGTCGTGCCTGATACGCGGGTCTTCGGGAACGACCACGCCGAACGGGTCGGCCACCTCGTAGCGTCCCACGATGAATTCGTGTGCGCGCGAAAGCACCCGCACCACGCGTGCGGGCGGCTTCTCCGAACTGCGTATGCTTTCCTTATGCGAGCTACGCGATGACGAACCCACGCGCGCGACCTCCACAAGGTCGCCGTCGAATGCGTCGGCCGTCTTCGATGCGGGGATGTAGAACTCGCCTTCCGCCGTCTGCACGAAGCCGTAGCCCGCGCCGCACAACTCGAGCACGCCGCGCGGATGAGCGCGCGGCATGCGTCTGGTGTTCGATTTGCGCGATCTGGATCGAGGCATGAAGCCTCCCCTCTCATGAAACAGCGCGCACCCCGAAACGATATCGGAGTGCGCGCGATGAAACGAAACGCTATGCTGCCAGGGAAGCCGCCGTCTCGACGGCGAAATCCTTTTGATTGTCGGTCGAAGACCCCTCGCGCACCGTCACGGTGACGTCGGGAGCAACGCCGACCTTGTCGATGGGATAACCGCTCGGGCTGACATAGCGGGCCGCCGTATAACGCAAGGCGCCGCCGAAAGACAACGGCTTGGTCACCTGCACCGATCCTTTGCCCATAGTGGCCGTTCCGGCGACCGTAGCCCGGTCGGTGTCGCGCAGCGCAGCCGCAAGGACCTCCGCCGCACCTGCCGTATTTCCGTTGACCAGCACCACAAGCGGCGCATCGGTGGCGGCATCGCCCGAAGCCTGCTTCGTCGTCTTGGCATCGAGCGTATCGATTTCGACCACGACGCCGCTGCGGATGAACAGCGAAGCGACCTCGACCGCCTTGGTCAGATAGCCGCCCGGATTGTCGCGCAAGTCAAGCACGAACGACAGGGCCCCGTCGGCCGTCAAATCGTCGACGGCGCTGCGCACGAGGGCGTCGGAGTTCTGCGTGAACTGCTTGAGCGCGATATAGCCGACCGTGCCGATCCGTTGCGTGGTGACGTTGGGCTCCTTGTAATCGGAGCACACGAGCGTCGTTGTGAACTCGGTGTCCTCCCCGCCCTCGGTAGCCGAAGGGCGAAGCCACGTAACCACGGTCGAATCGGGCTCGCGCTGAACGGCATTGATGGCTTCGGTCGCCGTCCAGTCCTGCGAACGGTCGCCGTCGATGGCGACGACGATGTCGCCCTGGCGCACGCCCGCTTCGGCGGCCGAAGAGCCCTCGAACACGTCGAGCGCATAGGCGCGGCCGTTCTCTTCCGAGAAGAAGACGCCTACACCGGGGTATTCGTCGGCAGAGACGTCGACGAATGCCGTATAGCGCGTGCTATCGAAATAGCGCGCATAGGCGTCGTCGGTAGTCTTCAAGAAAGCGTCGAGCACAGACCGCGTCGCCGCCTCTGCATCGTAGGTATCGAGGCTGCTGGCGAGCAGCAGGCTCTCCACTTCGTCGAGACGCGAGGACACTTCGGCCATATCCTGCAGCGTATTTTGGGCGCTTTTCTTACTATCCTCAGGCACGACGAAGCCGACCCGCTCCATCAGGTCGGCATTGCCGCGCACGAAGAATCCCGCGCAGAAGATCAGGCACGCGCCGATGCACAGAAGCAAGATCTTGAGCAGCTTCGAGTTGCGTGCGCCCGTCTCGATATGCCTGCTTTTCATGTTGCGCATGGCGCGTTCTCTACACCTTCAGGTAGCGGCGCATGGCCAGAAGCGAACCGATTGCCGCAATGACCAGTCCGAATACGAACATAAGGCCGTAGATGCCCACATACACGGTGCCCGGAAGCTCGATCGGAAGCCACATGAGCGCATCGGAAACCTGCGGCAGCGCGAAGCGGCGCAAAAGCTCGATGGCACCGACGGCGAGGGCGGAGCCGATGACCGCATGCACCGCGCCCTCCATCAGGAAGGGCCCGCGAATAAAGCCGTTCGATGCGCCGACGAGGCGCATGATCGAAATCTCCTTGCGGCGGGCCAGGATGGCAAGGCGGATGGTGGTGTTGATGAACACCAACGCGATGAAGATCAGCAGCGCGATCAGGGCCACGCCGATATAGCGGATATAGCTCGTCAGGCTGAACAGGCGGTCGACGCTGTCCTCGCCGTATTTCACGCTATCGGAGGGATCTTCCGGGTTGTCGCAAATCTCCTTGAACGCAGGGTCGGCGGCGAGCTGGCCGGCGATGGTCTCGACCATCTGGGGGTCGGACAACTCGATATCGATCGATGCCGGCAACGGATTGGTGCCGTCGAGCTGATCGACGATGTCGGTGGAGCTCATCGAATTCTGGAAGTTCTCGAGCGCCTGTTCCTTCGTCGTAAAGCCGACGCTTGCCACGCCCGCTGTGTTCTCGAGGTCCTTCATCACCTCGTCGATCGAAGACTGCATAGCATCGTCGTCGATGTAGGCGGTGATGGAAACCTTGTCTTCGACCGAGGACACGGTGTTGTTGATGATGGCGCCGCCGACCAAAAAGATTCCGATGATGAGCAACGAAAGGAAGATCGTGACGATCGAACCGAGCGCGGTACTGAGATTGCGCGTGAATCCGGTGAGGGATTCTTTGAAGAAGTAGATAAGGCTAGACATCGAAGCCGTACACCCCCCTATCCTGGTCGCGGGTCAGCTGACCGCTGTCGAGAGCGATAACGCGACGACGCATGTTGTCGACCATCTCGCGGTCGTGCGTCGCCACGAGCACGGTCGTGCCCGTACGGTTGATGCGCTCCAGCAGGTCCATGATGCCGCGAGACGTCTGCGGATCGAGGTTGCCGGTAGGCTCGTCGCATACCAGCAGCGGAGGACGGTTCACGATGGCGCGGGCGATGGAGACGCGCTGCTGCTCGCCGCCCGAAAGCTGGTCGGGACGCTTATTGAGCTTATCCTGCAGACCGACGAGACGCAAAACCTCGGGAACCTGGGTCTTGATGACGTGACGGCTCTTGCCGATGACCTCGAGCGCGAAGGCGACGTTCTCGAAGACGGTCTTGTTCGGCAACAGCTTGAAGTCCTGGAAGACGCAGCCGATATTGCGACGCAGATACGGGACGCGCCAGTTGCGCATCGTGGACAAATCTTCGCCGGCGATGTAGATATGACCGTCGGTCGGCTTGAGCTCTCGCGTGATCAATTTGATGAACGTCGATTTGCCGGAACCGGAATGGCCCACCAGAAAGACGAACTCGCCCGCATAGATCTGCAAGGAAATGTCATGCAGCGAAGGCTTGTTCGGCTGGGCAGGATAGACCTTGGTCACATGGTCGAACGTGATGACGGGAGCGCCGACGGGCTGCTGCTGCACGTCATCGACGGACAGCGTAGGCAGCGAGGCGGAAAGATCAGGCAGAACGCCGGTCTGAGCGGGGCGCTTCTGCTGCGCGCCGTGCGCAGGGGCGGCGTGACTCGCCACTGCGGGCATGGCGCCGGTAGCCTGAGGCTGAGGCGCTTGGTCTGCGCCCTGGATGGCCGGCGCAGGAGGCCTGGATGCAGCATCGTGGGCAGGAGCCGCATGGCGGCCCTGCGGCGCGAAAGACGCCGTATCGGCATCCGTCGCATCATAGACGCGACGCTGCGCATCGTTCGTGTTCGTCACAGAATGCTCCGTTCAAATCGTGATTACTGGACTCAACCAACCTATTTTAACAAGGACGCCGCACTGACGTGCGGCGGTCACAGAATGTTCATCGAGGCCCCAACAGGAGCCCCGATGATGTACATATATCCAGGTCAGAGCCTAGTTGTTCTTTTTCGCGATAGCCGCCTCGGCAGCCTCGACGATAGCTTGGGCGTCGAGTTCGAACTCGCGCATGAGCTCGGCCATCTCGCCCGACGTGCCGAAGCAGTCGCGCATGCCGACACGAACCAGCGGAGCGGGCAGGTTCTCGGCCAGCGTTTCGGCCACGGCGCCGCCCAAGCCGCCGATCACGGAATGCTCTTCGGCCGTCACGATGCAACCGGTCTTGCGAACCGACGCGAGGATACGCTCCTCGTCAAGGGGCTTGATCGAGAACGCGTCGATGACCTCGGCGGAAATGCCGCGTTCCGCCAACGCGTCGGCAGCCTTGAGGGCTTCGTCGATTTCGACGCCGCATGCGGCGATCGTGACGTCGGAGCCTTCGCGCAGCACGTTCGCACGGCCGAGCTCCAGCTTGACGTCGGCGTCGTAGACGCACGGAACCGAAGCACGGCCCATGCGCACATACACCGGACCGGGGGTTTCGGCGGCCAACTTGATGGCAGCCTTCGCCGAAGCGTAATCGGCGGGAACCAGCACGCGCATGTTGGGCAGGACGCGCATCAGGGCGATGTCCTCGACCATCTGGTGGCTGCCGCCGTCAGGGCCGACGGAGACGCCCGCATGCGTCGGGGCGATCTTCACGTCGAGGTTGGCGTAACACACGGTGTTGCGGATCTGGTCGTAGACGCGGCCCGTGCCGAAAACGGCGAAAGAACCGGTGAATGCCACATGGCCCGTCAAAGCGAGGCCCGCAGCGACGCCGACCATATCCTGCTCGGCGATACCCACGTTGAAAAGACGCTCGGGATATGCGTCACCGAGCTTTTTGGTAGTGGTGGAACCGGAGAGGTCGGCCTCGACGGCGACGACCGGCTTGCCTTCTTCAACCAGTTCGACCAACGTCTCGCCGAACGCAGCGCGCGTGGCCTTCTTCTCGTTAGCCATGCAGGGCCTCCTTCTGAGTCAGTTCGTCGATAGCCTGTTCGGTCTGCTCGGCATTGGGAGCCTTGCCATGCCAGCCGGCCTGGCCCTCCATGAAGGAAACGCCCTTGCCCTTGACGGTTTCGGCAACGATGACCTTGGGCTTGCCGCAGCGGGAAGCCTTCGCGGAAGCCAGCGTGTCGAGCACGGCCTCCATGTCGTTGCCGTCGCAGGTATAGACCTGCCAGCCGAACGCCTCGAACTTCGCAACGAGGCTCGAAAGGGAGCACACATCCTCGACGGCGCCGTCGATCTGCAGATGATTATGGTCGACGATCGCAACCAGGTTGTCCAGATTGCGATGGGCGGCGAACATGGCCGCCTCCCAGACCTGGCCCTCCTGGCACTCGCCGTCGCCCATGAGGGTGAAGACGGTGGCGTCGTCGCCCTCGAGCTTCATGCCACAGGCCATGCCGGAAGAGATGGACAGGCCCTGGCCCAAAGAGCCGGTCGAAGCCTCGACGCCGGGAAGCTTGCGGCAGTCGGGATGGCCCTGCAGGCGGCTATGCAGCTTGCGCAGCGTAGTCAGCTCGTCTTTGGGGAAATAGCCCGCCTCGGCGAGCGTGGCATAAAGAACGGGCGCGGCATGGCCCTTCGAGAGCAGGAAGCGGTCGCGGCCGGCCTTGGCCGGGTCGCCGGGGTCATGCTCGAGCACGCCGCCGAAGTACAGCGCGCACAGAATCTCGGCGGACGAGAGCGATCCGCCGGGATGCCCGCTGCCCGCTTCGGCCACCATATTGACGATATCGACGCGGATATCGTTGGCCTTGCCTTTCAAATCTTGCAGGTTCACGTCGTTTCCTTCCGATGGTGCGACAATCGATACCTTGGTTATTGCGAGACACGCCAGCGATGATAGCCGACGACGAACGCTTCGAGATCGCCGTCGAGCACCGCATCGACGTTGCCCGTTTCAATATTACTACGAAGGTCCTTGACCAACTGGTACGGGTATAGAACATAGTTTCGAATCTGGCTTCCGAAGCTATTCTCCATACGTTCGCCACGTAAAGACGCGAGCTCCTCGTCGCGCTTGCGGCGCTCGATTTCATAGAGCTTGGCGCGCAGGACCTTGAACGCAGCTTCTTTGTTCTGCAGCTGGCTCTTCTCGTTCTGGCAGGTCACCACGATGCCCGTGGGCATATGCGTCAAGCGGACCGCCGAGTCGGTGGTGTTGACGCACTGGCCGCCCGGGCCGCTGGATCGGTACACGTCGACGCGTACGTCCGCGGGATTGAAGTCGACTTCGATGTCATCCGACATCACGGGCAGCACTTCGACGCTGGCGAACGTGGTCTGACGACGCTTCTTGTCGTCGGTCGGCGAAATGCGAACCAGACGATGGACGCCGTGCTCGCTTTTCAGCATGCCGTAGGCGTTATGGCCTTCGATCTGAATGACCGCGCGATCGAGGCCGATGCCCTCGCCCGGCACCACGTCGAGCGGCTTGACCTTCCACCCCTTCTGCTCGGCGTAGCGCACGTACATGCGGTAGAGCATCTCGGTCCAGTCCTGAGCCTCGAGACCTCCTTGGCCGGGGTTGATCGAGAGGATGGCGTCGTTGGAATCCATCTCGCCCGAAAACCACGACTCGACCTCGAATGCGCCGAGCATCTCGGCCAGTCGGTCGAGCACACGCTGCTTCTCGTCGAGAAACGCCTCGTCTTCGGCCGCGAGCTCCGCTGCCGCGCGCGCATCCTCGAGCAGGGCCTCGGCTTCTTGGTATCCCTCGATCGTGTCGCGCAGGGCGCTCGCCTTGCGCGACACGTCCTGAGCACGCGACGCATCGTTCCAGAAATCAGGCGAAGCGATTTGCTCGTCGAGCTCGGCGAGCTTTCCGGCCTTCTCGTCGATGCGCATCCATATGCGAGCATCGGCGACGCGTTGCGCCGCCGCCTCGATATCTTTCGATTCTTTCTCAGCCATAACTACCTATCGCGACCGTGACATTTCTTGAACTTCAAACCGCTGCCGCACGGGCAGGGGTCGTTGCGACCGACATTGGCGTACGGATCGTGCTCTTCCTTGCGATAGGTCTGAGGCCTCTGCTCCTGCGAACGAGGCTTCTGCGCGCCGCCGTTGGCGGGACGCGAGGCGCTCATCGTGGAATCGAGCGCTGCCTCGGGGGAAGAGTAGCTTACCGCACGGCCTTCGAGCGGAGACTTCTCGTCCTCCTCCACCTTCGCAGCAACCTGCAGGCGCAAAAGCGTGCGCAGGAAGTCTTCATACATCGAGGACGTGAGCGCGGCAAAAGCGGCATGCGCCTCTTCCTTGTATTCGACCAGCGGGTCGCGCTGACCGAACGCGCGCAGACCGATGCCCGTCTTGAGGTAATCCATCTCCTGGAGGTGGCTCATCCAACGGGCGTCGATGATGCGCAGCATGACCTGCGCCTCGAGCTTCTTCATGTTCTCGTCGCCGATGGCGGAGCGCTTCTCCTCGTAGACGGACTCGAGGTAGTCGATCAAGGCCTCGGAGACCGCGGCGGCCTCGTCATCGTGGTCGAGGTTTTCGACCTTGAAGTCGGGGCGGCCCGTCATATCGGCCGCCCACAGGTCGACCGCGCGCATATCCCAGTCGTCGCTGGCATCGCGCGTCGAGCAGTTCTCGTCGACGACCGCGTTGGCGGCGTCGGCGATGATGTCGTCGATGCGGCTCGTGAGGTCCTTGCCGTCGAGGATCGCGTTGCGCTCTCCGTAGATGGCGTTACGCTGCAGGTTCATGACGTCGTCGTACTCGAGGACGTTCTTACGCGCGGCGAAATGCATGGCCTCGACCTGGCGCTGGGCGCTTTCGATGGCCTTGGATACCATGCCTGCCTGAATGGGCACGTCGTCTTCGGCGCCGGTCTTTTCCATCATGCGGCCGATCGAATCCATACGGTTGCCGCCGAACAGGCGCATGAGGTCGTCTTCGAGAGACAGGTAGAACTGCGTCAAGCCGGGATCGCCCTGACGGCCGGCGCGGCCGCGCAGCTGGTTGTCGATACGACGCGACTCGTGGCGCTCGGTGCCGATGACGGCCAGACCGCCCGCGGCGAGCACCTTGTCGTGCTCGGCGGCGCAGACCGCCTTCGCCTGGGCAAGCGCCTCGGCGCGCTGCTCGGCCGTCGGCGCGGGCATCGCGTTGGGGTCGTCGGTCTCGTCCCCCGGCATGCGGTCGGGGTCGAGGCCCTTGTCGCGCAGCACATCCTCCATGAGCACGTCGGGATTGCCGCCGAGCAGGATGTCGGTGCCGCGGCCTGCCATGTTGGTGGCGATGGTCACGGCGCCCA
>USLD01000057.1 GCA_900555495.1 uncultured Slackia sp.
GAGCGAGCCGACCGACGAGGAATAACCCGCCTCGACGATCACGCCGTCGGCGTCAAGCGTCAAATACACCGACGGAATATTGCCGCGCGCATCCGTCGTCTCGTCAGTGAGCGCCAGGGTCACGCTACGGCCCACCACCTCGGTGGTCTTCTCGTCGCCCTCGCCCTTCTCTTCGGTAATGTCCTTGGAGCTTGTCTCGGTCGCCCCGCGGCCGATTTCAGCAACCGCCTCGTCCTGCGTCTTGCCGATAAGCTCGACAAGCTTCGGGGCCTCTTTGCGAGCGCCCGCGCCCTTGCCCGCGTCAGATGCGGGCACCGAGGAATCCTTCTCGACCTTTGCGGTCTGGACGGCGCTCTGGTAAGCGACGTCGCGGGCCTCGCCGACCAGCATCCAGGCGAAATAACCCAAGGCCGCGATCAGAAGAACGAGCACGATCGACACCGCGATCAAGACGATGCGCATCCTCTTCGAGGCCTTATGGTGCACCGCCGCCGGATGTTCCGACGCGGAAGAGGGCTGCTGTGCGCCTTCCCCTTCCTCGGCAGAACGTTCGTCCTGCCGGTCCTCGACCTCAACGGCCTGCTCTTCTTTATCGGTACGTGCGTGCTTGGCATGCTTCGCCATGAATACGCCTTCCTTCCCCCGATCGCCCGAAAAGCCTGAACTCTTCGGAAAACCGCCGATCGACTAGTTGAATGCTATATATGCCACGATCGCGGCGAGGATGACCGCCGCTGCGGCGAGGATGACCTTTTGCATGGCGCTCATAGGCGGCACATTCTTCAAGTCCTCTTCGGTTTGCTCTCGATAGCGTTCGTCTCGCGCCATGAAGGCACCCCTTTCGCTGTATCCGTCGATATATGCGTTGGTCGCATTCCGAGTATTATACGAGCAAGGCCCGCTCATATGCGGGCCTTGCCTTGAATATCCATAGCGCGGCGGTGCTCATGTCCGCCTATACAGGCGGATCAAGCGGCGCTCTTAGGAAAGGAAGTCGTCGAGAATCTCGGCCTCGGCCTCTTCCTCGGTCAAGCCGAGCGTCATCAGCTTGACGATTTGATCGCCTGCGATCTTGCCGATCGCGGCTTCATGGATCAACTGAGCGTCTTCGCTCGCCGCTTCGATGCCGGGAATCGCCTTCACCTTCGCCTCGCCCATGATGATGGCGTCACACTGCACATGGCCGCGGCAAGCCGCCTCGCCGATAACCAGCGGATTGAAGATCTGCACGGAATCGTCCTGGGCGACGCTTCGCGAAATCACCTGCACGCTGGAATCATCGCCCTTCAGACGAACGGTCATATTCGACGTTGCCGTCTGAGAGCCGTGCGTGAGAAGCTTTTCGGTCAAAACGAGCTTTGCACCCGCCTCGAGCTCGGCGTTGGTGTCGCGGATCGTGGAGGTGACGCCGCGCAGCTGCGTGGACTCCATCTCGCAATGAGAGCCCTCGGCCATGTAGATGTTGGTCGTGGGGTTCAAGACGCGCTCGCCCGTGCCCTCGCCTTCGCCGTAGTGCTTCTCGACGTAGCGCATGCGGGAATTCTTGCCCAACCAGAAGCTGTGAATACCGTCGTGCTCGGTCTTTTCGTCGCCGGTGTTGTGAATGCCGCAGCCCGCGATGACCGTGACGTCCGCGTCTTCGCCGATATGGAAGTCGTTATAAACCACATCGGTCATGCCCGCCTTGGTCATGATGACGGGAATATGAACCGTCTCATTCTTCGTACCGGGCGCAATGGTGATTTCGATGCCTTGCTTATCGGTGAAGGTCTCGATGGTGATATTGGCGCTCGAATGTCGCTCGACCAGCTGACCGTCCTTGCGGATATTGAAGGCGCCGCGCGGCATGCCGTGCAGGTCGGCGATCTGTTCGAGCAGTTTCTCATCAATCGTGGAAAGGTCCGCCATGGCGTGCTCCTCTAGCAATTCGTGGAAATCTCGGTCAGGTGCAGCTCGGTCGGCTGCGTCAGCTGGCAACCGTGCTGGCCGCGATCGGCCAAGCCGAGCTTGGGAAGGATCTCTTCGCGCGGACCCATCTCTTCGATGCGGCCGTTACGCAGGCAAACGATGTCGTCTGCAAGCTGGATGATCCTTTCCTGATGGGAAATGATCACGATGCTTCGATCGTCGCGCGTCTCGTGGATGTCGCGGAAGGTCTCGGTCAGACGGTCGAAGCTCCACAGGTCGATACCTGCCTCGGGCTCGTCGTAAATGGCCATCTTGGGATCGCGCGCCAGCATGGTGGCGATTTCGATACGCTTGACCTCGCCGCCGGAAAGGCTCTTGTCGACCTCGCGCGTCAGATACGCGGCCGAGCACAAGCCGACTTTCGCAAGGTATTCGTTGCATTCGAGAGCCGGAAGGCGCTTCCCTGCCGCGAGCTCGAGAAGCTTCTTCACTTTCATACCCTTGAAGCGGGCGGGCTGCTGGAAACCGTAGCCGATGCCGAGTTTGGCGCGCTCGGTGATGGAGGCGTGGGTGATATCCTGGCCGTTGAAGACGATCGAGCCGGACGTGGGCTGTTCGATGCCCATGATGAGCTTGGCAAGCGTCGACTTGCCGCCGCCGTTCGGACCGGTGATGACGGTGAATTTGCCGTCCGCGATCGTCAGCGTAAGGCCGTCGATGATGCGCTTGGTCTGCGAAGATCCGTCTTCGACGGGAACCTCGAATACAAGGTCTTTCAATTCAAGCATGAGTGGTCCCCCTTGGGTATGTCTAATTGCTGCTTAAAAGATAGCATATATGCGACGCAGGGTTTCCCCTCGTGCGGAGAAACCCTGCGTTGTGTCGGTAAATTCATCATTCGGACCGTTTAGGCGGCTTGGGCACCCGCTCCTGCGGTCGCGCCCGCCGTCGTTCCGGCTGCCGTTCCGTCGGCCGAGCCTGCGACGGACCCGCCGGGCAGAACGGCATTCGATCCGGCTTCGGCCTTCGGAAGGGCCTCGCCGTCGACGGACTCTTCCTTGGCGGCGTCTGCGTCGGCGTCGGAATCGGCCGCATCGGCATCCGTCGTCTTGGTCGCCGCCGCAGCAGACGATGAGACCTCGACGAGAGGCAGCGCGGAAAGATCGAGCGTGGAGCCGAGCCACTTCGAGCAGACCACGCCGGCGATGCCGTTATTCGTCAGCGCTTCGAGCGCGCCGGAAACAGCCTCTTGAAGATCGGCATTGTCGGCGCTTGCAGCCACGCCGTATCCGCCGATGCTGCCGAGCACGCACACGGGCTCGACATCGACGTTCTGGCCCAAGGCAGCATACGTTCCGATGACCGCATCGGCCGCGACATACTTGGAATCGCCCGTCTCTATGGAAGAAAGGGCAGAAAGAAGGTCGGCCTTAGCGACGAGGGCATCGTCGCCGAAGGCGTTGGTGACGGCCCAAGCGCTCGTCGAGGAAGACTGCGCGGCGATCTTCGGCGAGGCCTCGCGCGAAGGAACCTTGGAGCCCGGGGCGGCGAACAACGCGACGCCCGTCTGCGTGTACGGCTTGGAGACCCACACATTGCCGCTCTCGTCGGAGGATGTGGCGCCCATAACGATGTCGACGTCGCCTTTCCTGAGGGCGGAGTCCACATCGACCTCGCTGCCGGCACTGCCGAGCGTGACGACCTCGAGCTTGAGGCCGAGCTGGTCGGCGATCGCCGCGGCCATGTCGACATCGAGACCCGAAGCGGATCCGTCGGATGCGGAAACCATGAAGGGAGCTCCTCCGCCGACGCCGACCCTCAAGGTGCCGTCTTTGCCGATCGTCGGCGAAGATACCGTGGGCTCGAGCGTTTCGGGGGTATACGCGGTCGTCTGCGAACAGCCGACAAGCGCCAGCGCAAGACAGACGGCGCAGGCGAACGCGCCTACGAGTGACACGCGATGCTTCATCGTTTCGTTCCTCTTTTCCGATTGTCGATTCGTTTCTTCTTCCGGCTGACCTAGTCTTTGCCCCCACACCCGCGCACCGGGGGTTTGCGGATTATTCCGCTCCGCCCTCTCCCCCGGTGCGGCAGGATGCCGCAAGGAATCGCCGGAGGGTGCGTCTTACTTCTAGGATACGCCATGCTCACCCGGCAAAGCCGCGCTTACGTGGATCCTTTCGACCGCATCTGCCATGGACTTGGAAAGACGTCGCGCCTTTCCGCAACTACAGACCCGAAAGAAGTTCGGGGTAAGTTTAGCAGATTTACCGAAATCGCCTCGCTCTTCGAGGGAAGACCTTCGTAAAGCCGGGAATGGCCGCGGATCGAGACGAGATAATCGACGCTTCGGGGCGAATCGTCGCATGCGAGCCGGGTCGCAGCCGTATACGGGCCGGAATTCGGCCGCAGCACAGCTTTATCCTGGGTTCGAACCGCCCGAGAAAGGAGGCGCCGTGCCGTCGTTTCTAACGCAGGCGTTTTGCGAAACCCTCTGGCCTACCCGGTGCGTGCTTTGCGACGCACCGGGTGCGCTGCTATGCGAATCATGCCTGAGAAACCTACGCTACGTCGACTTTTACCAAGCATGCCCCACCTGCGGAGCGCCCTGGGGACGCATCCAATGCGACACCTGCAACGCCGTCGCTATAAAGCACAAGCCCCTGGCGGCTCCGTGCGTAACCTGCCTGGAATACGACGCCGCGGCCGCCGCCATCGTGAAAACCTATAAAGACAAGGGCGAACGGCGCCTCGGCCCCCTGATGGCGAGCATGATGGCGCGTATCGTGCAACCTTCTTGGATCGCATGGGCCCAAGCCGTCACCTATGTGCCCGCCACACCCGACGCCATTCGTCGCAGAGGCTTCGACCATGCTCGCATCCTCGCCGACGACTTCGCGCGCGAAGTCGGTCTGCCCTGCATCGAACTCGTCGAACAGGCCGGCGCCGACGACCAGAGAGCACTCGGACGAAGACAGCGAACGGAGAACATCGCCGGCAGGTTTCGCGCGCCGCGCGCGGCAGGTTTCTATCGAATCATAGCCGTCGACGATGTCACCACCACGGGAGCAACCCTCGCAGGCATTCAAGAGGCCCTCGCACGCGTGCAATGCGCTTCGCGCCTCGTCACGTTCGCGCGCGTCTGATGCAGATTCCGGCCGCTATGGAGTATCGTCAACGAATCTTCAACGAGTGCTTCCATTGAGCGACCGTACGCGATTCAATGAGACGAACGCAAGCACGGGGAGACGGCACGAAGATGCATTTTGTGTCTGCTTGCAATCAGCTGCTAGTATGCGGCATGGCATTGACTCTATAATTTTGAAAGTTTTGTTCAAAGTAGGGCGAAAGGCAGCGACCTCGTGTTAGACCAGTTTCTCTCGCAGCTCACGGTCGTCGACATATTCAATACCGGCGTCTTTTTGGCGTTTACGATCTGCTATGTGTATCAGTTCTTCTATATCTTCACCGTTCTGACGAAAAAGCCCCCCAAGCAGGAGGCCAAGCGCAATCATCGCTATGCGGTAATGATTTCCGCACGCAATGAGATCGCCGTCATCGGCGACCTCATCCACAGCATCCGCATGCAGAACTACCCCCAGGAATTGATCGACATCTTCGTCATCGCCGACAACTGCACCGACGATACCGCCCGCATCGCCCGCGAAGCGGGAGCTACCGACGTGTTCGAGCGCTTCAATAAAGAGCTCATCGGCAAAGGCTACGCCCTCGATTTCGGATACAAGCGCATCCAGGAGCTTTACGCCGACAACGGCTACGAGGCGTATTTCGTCTTCGACGCCGACAACGTACTCGACGTGAACTACTTCCGCGAGATGAACAAGGTCTTCGACGGCGGCGCAATCGCCTCGACGAGCTATCGCAATTCCAAAAACTACGGCAGCAACTGGATTTCGGCGGGATACGCCGTCTGGTTCCTGCGCGAAGCGAAATACCTCAGCCAGGCTCGTTTGACCCTGAACACCAGCTGCGCCATTTCCGGCACCGGATTCTATATCGCGGCCGACGTGCTCGCCCGCCACGGCGGATGGAAATGGCACCTTCTGACCGAGGACATCGAATTCTCCGCGCAGACGATCACCGAAGGCGGCCGCATCAGCTACTGCCCCACCGCCATGCTCTACGACGAGCAGCCCGTGACGTTCAAGGACTCCTGGAATCAGCGATTCCGCTGGGCGAAGGGCTTCTACCAGGTGTTCGCGCACTATGCGTGGGGCCTTCTCAAGGGCATCTTCACGAACAAAAAAGGCGCCCGTTTCGCATGCTACGACATGCTCATGACCATCGCACCCGCGATGCTGCTCACGATTATCACCATCGGCTTCAACGGCACGATCGCCATCCTCGCCCTGCTGGGATACATCTCCGCCGGATCGATGGTCGTCAGCGCTCTGTCCTGCATGTTCTTCTGCCTGTTCAACTACTGCCTGTTCATGTTCATCCTGGGTGCGCTCACCACGTTCACCGAGTGGGACAACATCCATTCGACCCCCGGCAAGAAGATCGCCTATCTGTTCACCTTCCCGTTCTTTATGCTGACTTATATTCCGATCGCCTTGATCGCCCTGTTCAAAAAGGCGAAATGGAAGCCGATCAGCCATACTATTTCGGTAGATGTGGAGCAGATGAGCAAGGCGAGTCAGAAATAACACTTTGCCCTTCGACCCGCACGTCCCCGCCCTGCGAACGACTGGTTCTCCCAAGCCCCGCCTCGTGCATTCCATCGTGAGGCGGGGCTTCTTTCATTTCCGTCATATTCTTCCAGAAGCGTTTCGGCATGAGGCTTTTCCGGAGGTCGTGGTTCGTGCGGGACTCGATCGCCACCGCATCGTAGAACCGTTTCCAGGCCTGCGCCACGATGCGCTCATCGCCCGTGACGGCAGGAATATCGAATCCGTCGGCTTCAACCATAATCCATGACCCGCCTCGTGAAACCCCTGCGATACGGCGGACCTCGTCATAGATGACGAAGCTCTGCATGTTGAAACGCGCCGCGAACCAATCCATCAAAAGCGCGACCACGTTCGCCTTAGGGTCGCAACGAGCGACGTAGATTCCTCCTTCGACCTGCTCGAATCGCAAAAACTGCTGCCACTGATGCTTTTCGTTGCGGACCGACCGTTCCATTTCGGCAAACGCGCAGACCCTTTCATGTGCGATGTCGCGCACGGCAGCGGACCCGCGTTTCATCGCATAGCGCACGAACTCGAGAATCGCACGCCCTTTCGCAGGATCGTCCGAGCAGTGAACCATGCCGACGGCCTCGTACGTTTTGCGGCCGCATGTGCGAATAAGCCCGTTCTCGACCCTGCGAGCGCGGACGCGATCGGTGACGACGACTTTCGCGCGCTGCCCGAGACGCAGCATGAAAATAGACTTTTCCACGATATCGACCGGGTCTTCCCGAGACGCATACGCCTCGAAGACACACGAAAGCATTCCTTCGAACGTTCCATCGTAGAGATACGCCATAGACACAGCTCCCCTCCTTTCTTCCGCTACGCCGCCAGACGGAAGCTACTTCCCACTTCCACCCTGCCCATCTTCGCCCCAAAGCGGGAGCTGCCCGGCGACGACGCGGCGCCTGCCGCCCACTCTTTTGGACCGAGAGGAATCGACCAAGCAAGATCGCAAGGCCTCGGAGGTGTATTCGGCCCCCTTGCCCTGGTACACCCCCTTGCATGTGATGAAGAAACGAGCGCGCGTGAACGCGATTCCGAGCTTGCGCAATTCGACTTCGCCTAAACGGGCCGCCCGTCGGGCGGCGACGATGGAACGTGCGCCGCGCACGCCGATGCCTGGCACGCGCACAAGCATCTCGTAGCGGGCGGTGTTCACCTCGATGGGAAACAAATCGAGGTGGCGCAGTGCCCACGAAGCCTTCGGGTCCAGCTCCGCATCGAGAAATGGGGTGCGTTCGTCAATGATTTCCGCGACATCGAACCCATAGAAACGCATGAGCCAATCCGCCTGATACAGTCGATGCTCCCGGTTGAGCTGCGCGACATGGGAACGAGGAAGACGGCCGTCTTCGTTGACGGGAAGATATGCCGAGAAAAAGACGCGCTTGAGGCCGATGGCGCGATACAGCGACGACGAAAGCGTCAGGATGCGGAAATCGTTTTCAGGGGTTGCTCCGACGATCATCTGGGTGCTTTGCCCGGCAGGCACGAACGACCGCACCGGCTTGCGCGGGCGGCGATCCGAGAGATAGCACGTTTTCTTGCGCAACGCCGCACGAACTTCCCTGTCTTCGGCGATACCCTCCTTGATCTGACGCATGGGGTCGATGACCGAATCCTTCGACTTCTCGGGACAAAGCAAGGCAAGGCTCTCTTTCGAGGGCAATTCCA
>USLD01000058.1 GCA_900555495.1 uncultured Slackia sp.
GCCATGGCGGCCAGGCATTTGCGGATATCGCCCGGCGGCAAAACGCCCGCTTCTTCGCGCAGGATGCCGGTCGAGCCGCCGTCGTCGGCCATGGCCACGACCGCCGACACGTCGGCCTCGAGCGAAAGCAGCGTGCGGATCGAAACGGGAGCGCCTGTGCCGCCGCCGATCACGACCGCCTTCACGGGAGCCGCCGTGTCGTGCAAGACGTCGTCGCCCACTTCCGAGCGCAGACGCGCGAAAGCGGCCGTCGCCGCCGGGTCGTAGGCGAACGGCACGTCGCGCGGAATGAATTCAGCCATGGCTACTCAGCCTTTCCGTCGAGAGCCGAACGCACCGACTCGGCCAGCGCGAGGTCTCGATGGGTCACGCTGACGCGGTAGCCGCGGGTCTTCAGGTAATCGCCCGTGCTTTCCGCCAGCGCGACGCTGCGATGCTGGCCGCCCGTGCATCCCACGGCGATGGCCAGCTGCTGCTTTCCCTCCTTCACGTAGCCCGGCATCACCACGTCGAGCAGCTCGCGCCAGCGCTTCAGGAATTCGACCGTCTCGTCGCGATACATCACGAAATCGCGCACGGGAGCATCGAG
This sequence comes from uncultured Slackia sp., assembly GCA_900555495.1. Taxonomy (GTDB): domain Bacteria; phylum Actinomycetota; class Coriobacteriia; order Coriobacteriales; family Eggerthellaceae; genus Slackia. The sequence continues at coordinate 590 of USLD01000058.1, forward strand.
ACCGGTAAGCGGACGCAGGGCGGGATCGTAATAAGGATTGGGAAGGAAGCGCACGTCCATCACGATATCGGCATCGAGCGCCGCGCCGTGCTTGAAGCCGAAGGAATAGACGGTGACGGCCAGTCCTTCGCGTTCATCGACGCCCGCGAACAGGTCGCGGATCTTCGTGCGCAGCTGCATGGGCAGAAGTTCGCTCGTATCGATCACGTCGTGGGCCATGTTGCGCAGCGAGAACAGCAGCGCGCGCTCGGCAGCGATGCCCTGGGCGATGGTCATGCCCTCCTCGCACATGGGATGGCGGCGGCGGCTCGCCTTATAGCGCGCCACCAGTTTGTCGTCATCGGCGTCCAGGAATACCACGCGATAGGCCACGCCCGACGAAGAAAGACGCTCAAGCTCGCCTTTCAGATCGGCGAAGAAGTCCTTATTGCGCGCATCGCAGACCACGGCGAGCTTGCGGGCCTTTTCGCAGGCCCCGCGCGCCGTGCTGAGCAGCTGCGGAATCAGATTCGCCGGAAGGTTGTCGATGCAGAAATATCCCAGGTCTTCGAAGGCGTGCATGGCCTCCGTGCGGCCGGCGCCGCTCATGCCCGTGACGATGACGAAATCGTTGGCGTTCTCGCCCTCGTACGCAGCGGTCTCGAACCCCATGGACACCCTCTTTCTCGAGCGCCGCGCCCTCTGGCGGACTACACGCTTCGCTCCGAACGGAGCCGTCGTTCATTATACTGCGAGAGCACCGCATAGACCTCTTCGGCCACTTCGACCGGCACCGCCTGCGCGGCGACGATGTCTTCGAGGCTCGCCTCGCAGAGCTTGCGAAAGCCTCCCATGGCCGCAAGCAACGCCTTCTTGCGCACCGGCCCCAAACCGACCACGTCGTCGAGGACCGATTTGGTCATCCCCTTGCCGCGCAGCTCGCGATGGAACGTGATGGCGAAGCGGTGGCTTTCGTCTCGTACGTGTTTGACCAGGTACAACGAGCTTGATCCGCTCGGCAGCACAACAGGTCCGCTATCCTGCCACGGAACGAACAGCTCCTCGTCGCGCTTCGCGAGGCCGGCCACGGGAATATCGTCGATGCCCAGCTCCGCAAGCTGCGCCAGGGCGGCCGTAAGCTGAGGCTTGCCTCCGTCGACGATCAGCAGGTCGGGCTTCTTGCCGAACCGCTCGTCGGCCATGCGCTCGGGCGCATAGCGGCGGCCGAGCACCTCGCGCATGCTCAGGAAGTCGTCGGCCTCTTCGAGCGGCGTCTTGATCTTGAAGCGTCGATATTGGTTCTTGTCGGGGCGCCCGCCCGTGAACACCACCATCGATGCCACCGTGTACGATCCGTGGATCGTGGAGATGTCGAAGCACTCGATGCGCATCGGCGGCGCATCGAGCGCAAGGGCGCTCTCCAGCTGCAAAAGCGCGTCGTTGATGCGTTTGTCCTCGTAGTTGGTACGCACCTTGTAACGGTTGAGCGTATGCCCGGCGTTTTTGCGCGCCATGGACAAAAGCTCGGCCTTCTCGCCGCGCTGCGGCACCGTGAAACGCACTTTCGCGCCATGGGGGCTTGCAAGCTTCTCGGTGAGCCACGCCTCCATGGCATCGACGTCTTCGAGCTCGCAATCGACGATGACCTCGTGCGGAATCGACGTCGTCGCATCGTAATAACGCAGAAGGAAATTATGCAGCAGGTCGACGTCGGGCACGTCGCGGCCGCGGTCGAGCACGAACTCGTTCCCGTTGACGATGCGCCCCTCGCGCACCATGAACACATGGACGCCCGCGATGGTCTCCTCGCGCTCGATGCCGATGACGTCGGCGTTCAGATTGCGCGAGGACACCGCATGCTGGCGGTCCGTCAGCGATTCGATGGTGTCGATGCGCGCCTTGATGCGACCTGCCCTCTCGAAATCGAGCTCGGCCGCCGCCACGGACATCTCTTCGGCGAGCTCATCGACGAATTCGCGGCGGTTGCCGGCCAGAAAGCGCTCGACGCGCGCGACGTTTTCGCGGTATTGCTCGGGCGTGATCCAGCCGCAGCATGCGCCGGGACCCAGACCCACATGGGCGTCGAAACACGGCCGGCAGGCATCGCCGGCCAGGACTTCTTCGACCGACGCCGTTTCGAGGCGGCGCTTGAGCCTGCGCCACTCGGCGCACTTCGATGTGCAGACCGGAACGATCTTGCGCACGATATCGACCAGGTCGCGCGCGGCGCGACTGTCGGTGTACGGCCCGAAATAGCGCGTGCCTGCAACGTGTTTCTCACGCGTGTATTTGATGGCGGGGAACACGTCGCTTTTGGTGATGGCGATGAAAGGATAGCTTTTGTCGTCCTTGAAGTCCGCGTTGAAAAACGGCGCGTATTGCCCGATCAGATTTTTCTCGAGCACGAGCGATTCGTGCTCGTTTTCGACGACGATGTATTCGAACGAATCGATCTGTTCGAGCATAAGAGGGATCTTGGCGCGCTCGTCCTGCCCCATGACGTACTGCTTCATGCGGGCGCGCAGCTGCTTGGCCTTGCCGACGTAGATGACGCGGCCCTCTTTATCTTTCCACAGGTATACGCCGGGAAGCGCGGGAACGCTTGCCAGCTCTTTTTTGATTTCCTGAATGCGGGTTTCGTTGCTCATGCGGGCAAGTATAGACCACGGGCGCGGCTGCGCTCGACAGGGCGCAAGACTCGGCACCGTTTCGGCAGAATCGATGCGGTCGCGAACCTACATGAATGCATGGAAGAACTCGATGAGAACGGGCACGAGGGCCGAGCAGATCACGCCGTTGACGACGGAAAGCACCACCGTCTCGCCATTCGTGCAGCGAATCATCATGGGCAGGGTCGTGTCCTCGCTCGTCGCGCCGGCGGGCGCGATGCACGTGGGATAGTTGAGATGGCGCGCGATCCAGGGGATGATGAAAAACGAGATGAGCTCGCGCAGCAGGTTCGCCAGGAACGTGACGCTTCCCACCTGGGCTCCCGCGATCTGCGTCAGCATGACTCCCGCGAGGCTGTACCAGCCCAGGCCCGACGCGATGGCGCCGCCGACGGGCAACGAGAACCCGCACAGCGCGGCGGCGATCAGGCCGCCCGCTACCGAGCCGACCACGATGCCGAAAGGAATGATCAGCACGCGCACGTGATACTGCTTGATCTTGCCGATAAGGCCCTTGCTTCCGCCGACGCTTATGCCCACGAAGAACATGAGGGCGAACAGAACCCAGTCGGAATGGGCGACCAGGAAATCGACCGGAGCAAGCTCGAGCGGAGCCAATCCCGCCAGCACGCCGAGAACCAGAGCGCCCACCGCAATCGCGATCATGACCCCTTCCCCGCCGTCGGCATCGACCGACTCGCGCGCGGCGGCATGTTCGGCGTCTTCGGCGTGGCGTTTGGTGATATCGGACATGAACGCGCGGGACAGAAGATAGACGGCCGCCGTCGAGAACACGATGGGGATCACGGCGAAGGCGAGGCTCGCAATACCCAGCTCGGCGAGTTCGTCGAGAAAGCCGTCCCTGCCTCCCAGCATGGCGCCCATCGAGAAGATCAGCACACCCGTGGCGACAAGCGTCAGCATGGAGTTGGCCTTACGGAGCGAATCGGGAAACACCGTAGCGCCGATAGCGACTCCCACGCACATCACGATCAATATTTCCACGACGCATCCCTCTCGTCTCGCTCTTGATGAAATCGCCTGGATTTCGGAACGCACAGTATACCAACCGCACGCCGCATTTTCCGACCGACCGCGCCATACGGAAATGAAAAACGGAGAAGCGCTCAGGCCGTCGGACGCCGCGAAAGAAGTTCACGATACGTTGACGGATCGTCGAATCCGGCTCACGTGCAAGATCGAGGCCGGCGATAATGAGGCTCCGCCCATACACAAGAAGGAATCCTATGCCCACGCAGAATAAAGACAGCGCCCCCTATGCCGACGTGCGCTCGATCGGCTTGCCGAGGGCTTTGATGTATTACCGCTACGCGCCCGCCTGGAAGGCGTTTTTCGAGGCGCTCGGTCGCGAAGCGGTGGTCAGCAGGCAATCCGACCTCGCGATGCTCGAGCGGGGGTCGGCGCGCTCCGTCGACGAATGCTGCCTCGCGTCCAAGATATACATGGGCCACGTCGAGTCTCTCCTGGAGACGTGCGACGCCGTGTTCGTGCCGAGCCTGGCCAACCTGGGACGCTTCAAGAGCTTTTGTACCAAGTACCAGGCGCTTCCCGACCTCGTGCGCAACACCTTCGACGAGGAATCGATCCGTATCGTGTCGTGCGTCGTCGAAGACCAGCAGTCGAAGACGTCCATGAGAACGGCGTTTCTCGACCTGGCCGCGCAGTTCGGCGCGACGCCGAAGGAGGCGAAAGCCGCCTACAAGGCGGGAAGGATCGCGCTCGAACGCGCCGAGAAGGACGCGCGCGAATCGTTCGAGAAGACCTTGCAAGACGTCGAGCGCGCCCGCAAGCGCGAACGCGAGGCGGGCGAAGTCGAACCGCTGGCCATCCTGGTGGCGGCCCATCCTTACGTGACGCACGACCGCCTGATCGGCGGACCTGTCGTCGACGCGCTGCACGACATGGGGGTCACGGTCTTGTTCGCCGACGAATTCGACCACGAGCGCGCCTATAAAGAGAGCGGCAGGTTCTCTTCGACGATGCCCTGGCTCGTCAACAGGGAATTGATCGGCGCCATGCTGTGCCTGCGCGGACGCGTCGACGGCATCGTTGCGATCAGCGCCTTCCCTTGCGGGCCCGACTCCATGACCAACGACGCGATCGCCCGACGCGCCGGCAACACCCCCCTGCTCTCGCTGACCGTGGACGCCCAAAGCGGCACCGCCGGCCTCGAAACGCGCATCGAGAGTTTCATCGACATCCTTCGCTACCGACGGAAAGGAGGCTACCTGCAATGACGACGCCCGAATCGCCGCGCAAGACCGCGTTGGAACGCGAGCGGCCCAACGACTCGCTGCCCCTGCGCGCCGCGAATTTCCTCGGCGACACGATCGACGCCCTGGACACCCTCGCCCGCCGCTACGACGACGGGCCGCGCGCCGACGTGCGCGCCGAAGACTCCGACAACGTGCGCACGAGGCTGGTAGCCAAGCGCGCGAAGCGCAAGCGCGACCGCCACGCCAAGACCAAGGTCGCGTTCCTGCGCTACAGCTATTACGACGTGGTGTTCCGCTTCTTCGTCGAACGCGTGCTCGATGCCGAATACGTCGACCTGGGAGAGCCGACCAAGGTCACGCTCGAGCTAGGCGCCATGCACAGCAACGACTTCGTGTGCGCTCCGTTCAAGCATATCCTGGGCGACTATATCGAAGCGCTCGACGCGGGAGCCGACGTGCTCGTGCAGTTCACGGGCCCGTGCCGTCTGGGCTACTACGGCGAGCTCCAGGAGTCGATCCTGCGCGACATGGGCTACGAGTTCGAGATGCTCAACTTCGCCGAAATCGCAGGCCGGCCGCTGAAGGAGTACGTGACGACCTGCAAGAAGCTGGTCAATCCCGACCTCTCGGTTGCACAGGGCGTCAAAGGCATGCTCGCGGCCTTCAAGATGGTCGAATGCCTCGACGCCTACCACGCCCGCTATCTCGCGCTCGCGGGATTCGATGCGCATCCGGGCGATTCGGACGCGGCGCGCGAAGAGTTCTTCGCCTCGATGGCGCGCTGCGAAACGCGACGGGACGTGGAGGACGCGTATCGCGCGGGCATCGGGAAGCTCGAGTCGATCGAGCGGAACAAGCCCGCCGACGCGCTGCGCATCGGCATCGTGGGAGAGTATTTCACGGCGGCCGACCCGCGCAGCAACCTCGACATCGAGCGCAAGCTGCTCGCGATGGGCGTCGAGGTGTCGTGCTCGATGAACGTCACCAACCGCAACATCCGCTACAACGAGCCCGAGCTGCGCCGCGAAATCGAAGAGTACGTCGCCTACGACATGGGCCCCACCTCGACGCTCACCATCGCATCGGCGAAACGCTACGCCGATGAGGGCTTCGACGGGATCGTGCACCTGAAGTCGTCGGGCTGCACCCCCGAAATCGACTGCATGCCCGTGCTGCAGCGCATCAGCCGCGAACGCAAGATTCCCGTGCTCTTCCTCAGCTACGACTCGCAGACCAGCGACACCGGCCTCGACACCAGGGTCGAGGCGTTCTACGACATGATCGCCATGAGAAAGGCTTCACGATGACCGACAGCACCTCTGCTTCCGAGAAGCGCCGCACGGCGTTTCTCGGCATCGATACCGGATCCATTTCGACCAAGGGCGTGATCATCGACGAGAAGGGCGCGATCATCGCCCGCACCTACCTGTGGACCGAGGGCGACCCCTCCCGCGCCGCCGGACGCGTCGTCCGCGCCGCCGGATACGGCCGGGGAGACGGGGACGGATAGTTCGGATAACGGACAGGCGGACGAGCCTGTTTATTTCAACGTGCCGACCGAGATGCGCGGCGTGATGATCTCCGCGGGGACCGATTATCTGACGAACGGGACGGATGTGAGCGCGCAGGAGCTTGCCACGCAGCTTGATGAAGCGCTTGCCGCCGCGCAGCAGCTCACGATGAACACAGTCATCATCGACACGCAGTACGGCGACAGCGTCCTGTTTGAGAGCAGCGCGCTGGAGAGCGCGCCGCTTGGGCTTGACGTGACGGAGTATCTCTGCGCAAAGGCGCGTGAAATGGGTTTTTACGTCTATGCGACATATGATGTCTCAACCCGTTCGGGCGGAGAGGGGCTGACCGCCGACGGCGCGGCTCTTGACGACCTGGCGGAAAATATCGGCGCGTTTGCCGAAGCGTACAAGCCGGACGGCATTCTGCTCGACGGCTATGAGTGCGCGGACAGCCCGGCGGCCTATGCCGGTTATCTGCAAAGCGGCGGCGGGATGGGCTATGAAGCGTATCAGCGCCAGGTCCCGCGCGCGCTGCTCGAGACGGCGGCCGCGGCGGTGATATCGTATTCGTGGTCGATGACGGTTTAAATACACTTACCGACTATCGTCACAGAAGAAAGTTTGCCGCACAGCCTGGAGAAGAAGGCGGAAAACGCAACTGTCATGGAAAGAACGGCGAGGATCTGATCTTAAAAGTTCCGGCAGGAACTGTGATCAAAGATGCAGAGTCCGGAAAAGTAATTGCTGATATGTCCGGTGACAACCGCAGACAGGTGATCTTAAAAGGCGGCCGCGGCGGTCTTGGAAACCAGCATTTTGCAACATCTACCATGCAGGCGCCGAAATATGCACAGCCGGGTGGAGATGCCATTGAACTGGAAGTAAAATTGGAATTAAA
>USLD01000059.1 GCA_900555495.1 uncultured Slackia sp.
TCCCCGCATCGCGCAGGTCGACATGCAGCACGGCGGATATGACGAAGCGTTGACCGAGCGCGTTTTCTTCGGGAAACACGCCGTGGTTCGCGTGGACCTGCAGATTCTCGATAATGATCCTATCCATGGCATTCCCCTTTTCCGCACCCGCGCAATACGAGCATACAGGAGCCGCGTCACGCGATGCGGCCCGATTCGAATACGAAGACGCCGCCGACACCAACGACGGCGGCGTATGGAAAGCGCGGATGCGCGGCTACACGCCCACGCCCGCATTCATTTTCTCAACAGACCACGAACAGCCTTCGCGCGCGGGACATTCGTAGCAGGCACGCGACGCCTTATCGGCTTCGCACAGCAAGGCGCCGAGCGCAGAGGCCTCGAGCGACGGCCGACGATGCTCGCGCACGGCCCGCACGATCGCATTTTGCTCCTCAAGCGAAAAATCACCCGTGTCGGCCAGAATGCCCCGCGCAATCTCGGCGCCGACCACGTCGTGCGCAGCGCCCGTTTCATATTGCTCCCCCTTGCCCACATCGTGCAAAAGAGCCGCCGCGTACACGATTTCGCGCGAAAAGCCCAGGCCGCGTTCGAGGTTGAGAATATAGGCAACGCGCGCCACATCCAGCAGATGCGCCATGCCGTGGCAACAGAACTCGCGATCGGCCTCAAGCTCGGAAAGGCGGGACAGGCGCTTGCGATATTCCGGATGCAAGCGAATGCGTTCGATGGCGGACATTGCAGGAAAACCCACAGTCAGCTCCTTTCGAGCAAAACGGCATGCGAACACGCCGCGACGCGAACTAGCGAACCATACGGAAGAAATCGTCGACCAAACGCTCGTCCTGGGCGAACAGGCCACGCTTAGCCAACGTGACCGTCTGGCTGCCGGGCTTGCGCACGCCGCGCATGGACATGCACATATGCTCGGCCTGCACCATGACGATCGCGCCCTTGGCATGCAAGTCGTCCATGAGAGCGTCGGCCACCTGGGCCGTCAAACGCTCCTGCAGCTGCAGGCGTCGCGCGAACACCTCCACGGTGCGAGCGAGCTTGGAAAGACCCGTGACCTCGCCGTCGGGAATGTAGGCGACATGCGCCGTGCCGAAAAACGGCAGCAGATGATGCTCGCACAGCGAATAGAATCGGATGTCGCGCTCGACGACCATCTCGCTGCCGTCGACATGGAATGTCGTGCTCAGGTGCTCGGCGGCGTTTTCCTCGTAACCGCCGCACACTTCCTCGTACATACGCGCCACGCGCGCAGGCGTCTCGATCAGGCCTTCGCGCGAAGGATCTTCGCCGATAGCCTCGAGCAGCATGGCAACGGCCTGCTGCGCTTTCTGGTGATCGACCATGATGAAACCGTACCTCGTCTTTATCTTGCGGGCCGCAACGCGGCCGGGAATAGTAAGGGGTTCATTATAGGCCACCTGCACTGACGCCGCAGGCCAATATGGAATGCTTCGCCCGGCCGCCACAGTTGCGGCGCGCGAAACCCCCTCCCGCTCAAGACAAAAAGAAAGAGCCGCGTCATCAGGCGCGACTCTCAGGGAGAATGCCCTGAGAGCTCGTCAGACAGCAAGAGAGAGGAGAAGCCGCTCGCGATCTTCTTCAAGGCGATTGCGTTACTGTACTACTACCGCACACTAAAGTGAAGGGGTGCAAAGCCCCGATATGCCGCGTTTTTCGCATAGTCGCACGCATTCATGCGAACGGCCGCGGCAGACGGTGCGCATGGGCAGATGAGCGGCACCCCCATGCCTCTTTCGCGCAGGGAGGCGCAGGCGGGCGACGCACCCCTTATACTGACGGCATGACCGACCGGCCCTCTCCGCCGCGACCGAAGGAGGCGGAACCTGTGACGTACCGCAATTTCAGCAAAGACTTCATCGAGCAGTTCGAAGCCGATCGCGCCGCGGGGCGCACCAATCCGTATCGCACCGACGATGCGGACGCCGTCAGGCGCAACCCCGCCCGCGACATGTCGCCGCGGCTGCATCGACCGCCCTTCGTGCGCGACATCGACAAGATTCTCAACGTGGCACCCTACAACCGCTACGCAGGCAAGACCCAGGTGTTCAGCTTCGTACGCAACGACGACATCAGCCGCCGCGGGCTTCACGTGCAACTCGTCGCACGCACGGCCCGCACGATCGCGCGGATGCTCGGCCTGAACGAAGACCTGACCGAGGCTATCGCGCTCGGCCATGACCTGGGGCACACCCCTTTCGGCCATGCGGGAGAACGCATTCTGAACGACCTGTACCACGCCGACACGGGGCGTTTCTTCAACCATAACGTGCATTCCGTGCGCGTGCTCGATACGCTCTACGCACGCAACGTCACGCTGCAGACGCTCGACGGCATCCTGTGCCACAACGGGGAAAGCAGCCAGCAGGAATTCCTGCGTGGCGAGACGCACGATTTCGAAACGTTCGACGAGCTGGCAGAAGCATGCTCGGTCGACCAGAACGTCATAGCTACGTTGCGCCCGTCCACGCTCGAGGGCTGTGTCGTGCGCATTTCCGACATGATCGCCTACGTGGGCAAAGACCGTCAAGACGCCGTGGGCGTCGGCTCGCTCGCCGACGACGGGGTGTTTTCCGACGGTTCCCTCGGAACGCAGAACGCCGAGATCATCAACAACCTGACCGTCGACATCGTCGAGCACAGCTACATGCGCGACCGCATCGCCATGAGCGAAGAGGCCTTCCGCAGTCTGAAAACGGCGAAGGCGGAAAACTACGAGCGCATCTACCTGGCCGACGAGCAAGGCGACGTCTACAAGGAACAGATCGAGCCCATGTTCGCCGAACTCTACGAGACCATCCTCGCCGACCTGGCGACGGGTGACGAAAACGCGCCCGTCTACAAGCACTTCATCGAGAAGATCGAAGGCCAACGCCGCCTCTACGACGAAAGCGCGCCGTACCGCGACGAAGAACCGCATCGCATCGCGATGGACTACTTGGCCGGCATGACCGACGAATACTTCCTGGCGGCGCATCGTTTCATGTGCCCGTACAGCACGCACGGCGTGGAATTCCGCGATTACTTCCACGACATGCGGCGCAGCGCCGACGCCTAGCGCACGACGGGCGCCTCTTTCGCCATGTCGCGCTTGGCAAGCACCGTGAACGTCGCGATGGAAAGCCCGACTGTGAGCGCCAGGCCGACCCAGGGCGTATGCAGATAACCCGTCAGCAGGTACGCGATCAGACCCGCCACGAACACGATGGTCGCATACGGCGTCTGCGTGGATACGTGGTCGAGCAGATCGCACTTCGCGCTCGTCGACGACAGGATGGTGGTGTCGGAAATCGGCGAGATATGGTCGCCGTAGACCGAGCCGCCCAGCGTAGCGCCGACCGCCACCAAGAACAGCGGGTCGGACGGAACGAAGACGCCCGACACGATAGGCAGGACAAGCGCGATTGTGCCCCAGCTCGTGCCCATAGAAAAGCCGATGAAGGACGAAACGGCGAAGATGATCGCGGGCAGCAGCTCCATGCCGACGCCCAGGCCGTTCAGCACGTCGCTGACGAAGGGCCCCGTACCGATCATATAACGGCACACGCCGCCCAGCGACCAGGCCAGAACCAAAATCATGATGGCGGAAACCATGGACTTCAGGCCCTCGGACATGCCGTCCATGTAGCCCGAAAGCGTGGTCAGGCCGCGCGGCAGATACATGGCCGCAGCCACGACCAAAGCAACGGCGGCGCCGATGCACAGGCCCGCGATCGGATCCGCACCGACAGCCGTAGCGAAATCGACGCCCTCGAAAAACCCGCCGCGATACAGCATGCCGACCACGGAGAATACGATCAACGTGGCGATGGGAATGACCAAATCGAGCACGGTGCCCTTGTCGGACACGCGCATGCCGTCGAATTCAACCTGCTCGGGAGCGGCCTCGACGGCCTCGTTGCGCGGATGCGGATCGAGCAGGCCGGCATTTCGGGCGCGGCGCTCGGCTAGAAGCATGGGGCCGAAATCCATGTTCGACGCGCAGACGTAGAACACGAACACGATCGTAGCCAGGGCGTAGAAGTTGTACGGGATGGACTCGACGAACGTGCTGAAGCCGTTTTCGCCCAGGTAGCCTCCCACGGCCACCGCCCAGCTCGACACCGGGGCGATGATGCACACGGGGGCGGCCGAGGAATCGATGATCCACGCCAGCTTCTCGTGGCTCACGCGGAAGCGGTCGGTCACGGGGCGCATCACGGCGCCGACCGTCATGCAATTGAAGTAGTCGTCGATGAACACCATCAGACCGAGCAGCGCGGTAAGAATCTTGGCCAAACGCGCGTTCTTCACGTGGCTCGTCACCCATTCGCCGTATGCGCGCGACCCGCCGGCAAGGGCGACCAACACCACGAGCGCGCCGAGCAGAGCCAAGAACAGCAGCAGCGACGAATTCGCCGAAATCTGCTCGGCCATCATCTGCGGAACCATAGTGAACGCCTGAATGAGCTGGTCGATGCCGGGACCCGACCCGACGAACGTATAGATGACCATGCCGACGAAAATACCGATCGTCAGCGAGGAATACACTTCTTTCGTGACCAGCGCGAGCGCAAGCGCCAAAAGCGGCGGCACGATAGACCATGCCCCGGCATCGATCGACCCGAATGCTTCCATCGGTTTCCCCTCGTTGTGTTTACCCACGAAGTTGCAAGTATACCCCCGAGGGGCGAAACCTCAAAAACAAGCAGCATGCGTCCACAAAAAACAAGAGCGGTATCGCAAACGGCGTATGAAAATGTACGAACGGCTTAATAGCGGCTATCGAAGATGCGTTTCGTCTTTTTCTCGGAACGCGGCAACTCTCCCATAGGAACGCCCTTCGCCTCGGGCGTGCAGCCGATCTTCGCCTTGAAGATGGCGGCCAGTTGCTCTTCGCAACGCGTCTTCTCGTCGCCTTCGAGCGGGGTCTCGAACAGCACGGTGAGCACGTCGCGGCCGTTGATGGCCTCGATCATGACCTGGTATTCCGAGCTCGTTCCGTCGACGAACTTGATAACCTCCTCGATCTGGGCCGGGAACATGTTGCAGCCCTTCACCTTCACCATGTCGTCGGTGCGGCCCGTCAGCGTATCGATGCGCGGGTGCTTCAGCCCGCACGGACAGTCGCCGGGGATGATGCGCGTCAGGTCGTGCGTGCGGTAGCGGATCAGCGGAGCGCCCTGCTTGCGCAGCGTGGTCAGCACGAGCTCGCCCACTTCGCCGTCAGGCAGTGTCTCGCCCGTTTCGGGATCTACGATTTCGGCGTAAATGTAATCGCTCCAAATATGCATGCCATGATGCTCGCGGCACGAAATGCCGATGCCGGGTCCGTAGATTTCGGTCAGGCCGTAGATGTCGAAGATCTCGACGCCCAACTCGTCGGAAATGCGGGCGCGCATCTTGTCGCCCCAGCGCTCGGAACCGATGACGCCCTTGCGCAGCTTAAGCGAATCACGCAGGCCGCGCTTGTCGATTTCCTCGGCCAGCAGCAGCGCGTACGAGCTCGTGGCCGTGATCACCGTGCTGCCCAGGTCCTGCATCATCTTGAGCTGTTTTTCGGTATTGCCGGGACCCATGGGGATGGCCATGGCGCCCAGACGCTCGGCGCCCAGCTGGAAGCCGATGCCCGCCGTCCACAATCCGTAACCCGGCGTGATCTGGATGCGGTCCTGCGCAGTGATGCCCGCGGTCTCGTAGCAGCGCGCGAACATATCCGCCCAGTCGTCCACGTCCTGGCGGGTGTACGGAATGATCACGGGCGTGCCCGTGGTGCCGGACGAGCTGTGGATGCGCACCACTTCCTCGTCGGGAACCGCCTGGATTCCTAAGGGATACGCCTCGCGCAGATCGGCCTTTTCGGAAAACGGGAGCTTCTCGAAATCGGCCTGAGTCCGGATGTCGGCAAGGTCGATTCCCTCGAATTTCCTTGCATAAAAGGGGGAACGCTCTTTGAGCGTGGCGAATTCTTGCTTGATGAGGGAAAGCTGTTCATCGGTCATCTGCATGACGAATCCTTTCGAGCGATGGGCTTCAACGATGCGAAACGCGCTTTACGCCGCCGACGCTTCGGCTCCGAAAGGCTTCTTGGAAACCAGGGACGAGAACCGGAATCCGGCATCATGACGAAAAGAAGACGCGTTTCCGCGATAAAACGGGAAAGGAGGCGCTTCAAGCTCGCAATACGAGACTTGAAGCTAAAGCCATCGACCCGCCGGCGCGATGCGCGCGGCTACGAGGGAAAGGATATGTGCATAAGCCGTCATGACGCTATTGTACGATAAAGCGCGATAGTTGCAAGGGCGAGACGGCATAGCGGGAGCGAACGACCTCTGGCGCGCGTAAACGGGCGTGCGGCGGCGGTCGCCCCTCGATACCCGGCGCTAGGAAACCGAAGCCGCGGCGGCATCGATCGCCGCTATGTTCATGTCCACGAAACGCGGCTTCACGCACGCACGCACGGCGTCCTTCAATTCATCGAGCGCAATGCCGATCGCATCCGTTTCGACGGCGGCCGCGAGCAGCACCATGTTGAGCACCTTGGAGCTGCCCGCTTCGGCCAGAAGCGGCGCCTCGTCGACGATGACGGTGCGGCCGGGGCGGGCCTGAAGCGCAGCGATCACGGGGGCCGCCTCGTAGACCTCCTTCGAAAGCGATGCGGTCACAGGCTGCACGACGCGAGACGCGCTTACCAGCACGCCCTCGGGCTTCAACAGATGAGCGATGCGCGCCGCCTCGCCGGGCTCGAAAGCGATCAACGCGTCGGCCTGGCCGGTCGACCGCAGCGGAGCATGCACTCGTTCGCCGCCGTCGCCCATGCGAACGTGGCTCACCACGCTGCCGCCGCGCTGAGCCATGCCGATCGTCTCGGCCGTGCGCACCTGCCATCCGCGATTCTGCGCCGCCTGGGCGAGCACCTTCGCCGCAAGGACGGTTCCCTGCCCGCCGATGCCGGTAAGCACTACGTTTTTCATCGTCGTTCCTTTCACGAAAGCGAACCGCGCGAACGAGCCCTACGACTTGGCGATGGGCATCTGGATCACGTCGAACGGACACACGCTCGCGCACAGCCCGCATCCGACGCAAAGCGCCGCGTCGAGCGTGGCGACGGAGCCGTCGAACCCGATAGCAGGACAACCGATGCTCGTGATGCATTTCTTACAGCCCGTGCACGCGTCGGCGTCGATGACCGCCGGCGGCTCGGGCGTAGCCAGATCGACGCATGGGGCGCGAAACACCACGGCCGAAACGCCGCGATGCTCGACCGCGCGCGTGACCGCCGCGATCCCTTCATCGAGGCGATGAGGATTCGCGTGCTCGATGCATTCGACGCCGAGCGCCTCGAGCGCGGCTTCGATCGAAAGCGCCTCGGCCTGCGTCCCCATGAGCCTGCGGCCCGTGCCGGGATGCGGCTGCCCGCCCGTCATGGCCGTCGTCGAGTTGTCCAGCACGCATATCGTGATGTCATGGCCGTTATACGCCGCATTGGCGACGCCCGTCAGGCCGCTCGCGAAAAACGTCGAATCGCCCACGAATGCCAGCTGGCGCACGTCGGGTTCGGCCACGCCGAGACCCTGCGCCATCGTGATGCCCGCGCCCATACACAGGCAGGTATCGACCGCATCGAGCGGAGCAGCATTGCCCAAGGTATAGCAGCCGATATCGCCGGAGATCACGAAGTCCTTGTGGCGGGACATCGTGTAGAAGAAACCGCGGTGCGGGCAGCCGGGGCACAGCGCAGGCGGGCGGGACACGGCGGAGACGCCGACATCGACCGTCTCGGCCTTCCGACCGAAGATGCGCTCCTTCAGAAGCTGCGGATTCAGCTCATAGAGCTTG
>USLD01000060.1 GCA_900555495.1 uncultured Slackia sp.
GAGAAAATACAGGTAGAGACGCTTGCTATCCAATCCGTCTTTATGCCTAGACAGTTCGCTCTTGAGGTCCTTCTGCCCCTCATACAGAGCCATGTCTTTCGTAATGGCGGCATACAGGTTTTCTATTTGCTTGTAACGAGTCGTAGTGCGCTTGCCCTTCGTCTTGCCCACTTCCTCGCGAGCCATCTCTACGCAAATCTTCGTAGGCGCACGACCGACGATCGAAACGATCTCATCAACGATTTTCAGGCTCTGATTGATGCCACGCTTAATTGCAGGAGACCCAGGAATGTCATCCAGCAAGCCATTCGACCTATTGCGCAAAAACTCCTGGTTCCTCGCATCGAGAAGCGGCTTGAAACCGAACCTTTCGTCGGCAAGAATCTCCATCAGGTTCATGGGGGTCGGTCGATCGCTATCGCGCAGCACGTCCATAATGCAGGTGCTGCGACCCTGATAATCAACCCTCAACTCCTCGAGGAATTCCCGGGACAAATTGGACCAGCCCGTATAGCGCAGCTTACAAATGCGCTTCACCTGAGCACGCGAAAGAGCACCGTTTCCACCGCACTCGACAGGGCCATACGTCGTGTTGACGCGCCGCTTGAGTATGTCCTTATCCTCGAACACCGTAACCCACAAGATAAGGTTTTCAACCATCTCGTAGTCCTCGAACGTTTCGATGGGGCGTTCGAGAATGCGAGCGAAATCGACATACGAGCGCAACGAAGATGCGAACTCCGTTTCACGCTGCGTGCCCTTGATCTTGTAGTGGGACCCGAAACGGCTCTTCAGGTACTCCTCGACATCCGCGACCCTCACACGAGTTTTCTTTTTGAAGACATCGTCGTAGATCGCCTGCACCGTTTCGACATCCATGCGGACAAACCGCTCGCCATCGGCATCATGTTTGCATACGTTAAGCTCCTGGCGAACGCAGAATTCGCTGTACAGAAGAGAATTTTTGGGAATAACCTTCTTGCCGAGGTAGTAGCTGCACTCGCCAGTCAAGTTCGTAATAAACGCTTCCGCACACGCATCCCTGTCGATGACGTCATCGAAGTTCCAAGGACGCACAGGGTCGGACTCTTTTCCTGGCTTGCGGACAGCCCACCCGAACGGCCTCTTGCGATTCGGATTGCTTTCCTTACCCAAGGGGCCCACATAATAAGGCAGACGAAACGCGAGAAGCTGGCAAATCTCTTCCCCGTGTTCGGCAAGGGTGGGATAATACGCTTTTTGATTATCGATAACAGCTCGCATCTCCTCCAAATGGAGCTGATGAGGAATGGCACCGTTCTCGCTGGTCCTGAGCTTTCGCAGGAACGTTCCGTCCTCCATCTTTTGCAGAGACTCATCCCAGAATCGAGCATCATCATCAACGAAAGAACCCGCGAACGGGGCAATCTGCTTCTTTAGCTCCGCATAGAAATCATCGCGGGAAACGCTTCCCAGAATGTAGGACGTATACCCCTTCGCATCCTTCTTTTTCTTATACGTGCCGTCGGCATAGCGAGCGCCCCTGAATATCAAGTTGTAGATTCGATTGACCCCTTGATCGTCCTTGGGGCAATAGCGTCGCACAAGACTCTTCAGCTTCTTCAGATCGGCACGATGGTCCTCCCAACGACGAACCATTGCCGCGGAAAGAGTTTCGCCCTGGGCGTCGGACAAAATACCCGAAAGCAAATAGGCGCCGTGCAGCTCCTTGAGCGAAGCGTAAAGATCGGCGTACTCCTCGGGCAACACCTCGTCCTCGAAACTCTGGGACTTTGCCTCGTCACTAAGCGCGAACGATGCATCGCTCGCCTCGTCCAGAGGGATGATCTTTGAGAAATTCGCCTTGTAACCGAACGCCGCTTTCGCAATCTCCTTCGCAACGGCAGCCTCCGATTTCGGCAGTCCAAGAGCCGTAGCGAAATCATCTCGGCGCACCGCCCTCACTTTGGACGTGTCGCCTAGCGCAAGAATCAAAGCGCTTGCGTCGGTGTCCCGGCGAAGATAATCGACACCCTTTTCCTCGAAATACAGCTCAAGCGCAGAAAGAAAGTTTTCGACGGCGGCACCGGCGTCAGCATCGGCGGCGGACATCTCCCCTTCTACCAAGAAGTTCCCTCGGTATTTCATCATATGGTGGAGTGCGAGATACACAAGGCGTATATCCATCTTCTCAGACGAGTTAACCAGGGCATGACGCAAATGATAGATTGTCGGATAGCCGCTTTCTCGGGAATAGAAATCGGCATCGTCGAATTCGTCGCCTACGAAAAAGGTGAACTTGCTTGCAAAGTCGCGATCGTCCCTCACAAGAGCCGACTGGGCCATGCGACAGAAGAAATCAGGGTCAACCTTTTCGATGTCGGGATAGAGAAATGCGCGCAGGTCCTGGATTCGCTGCTTGCGGCGGCCGTAACGACGGCGAAGCGTGCGCGACATCCTCGTGTCGGCGGCGGTTTTCGCCTGATCGAACAAGCGGCTTCCCCACGTATTCTTGCCTTTGAATTTGCACAGATCGCCGCATTCGTCGACAACGGCCCATCCGACGGAGTTCGTGCCGATGTCGAGTCCGATATAGTAATCACCGACGTTCCTCAGATTCACCTTGAAGCACTCCCTCCCATTTGATACTATGCCCTCGTTGCTCTTACCCAGAGTGACGCTGCGAGTCAAAATAAAGGCTCTGCCTCACCCGCTGCATATAGCAGCCCCATTTAGATGGGAATCAAAGAACCCGAAAGGGTTCTTTCTTTTTTTCAACGAATTCAATCAGAGCAAAGCATCAAACAGCCGATGTTGCAAACCATGCCCTCATGGTAGCAAAGAAGCTTTTGCAAGGATACATTTATAAGTCCCGATTTCATCCCAGCCAGACAATAAATCACTCCTCTTAAAAGGCTCTACCGCTCACTCCGAAACACACGCCGTCTGCGCATACGCAAAGAGGGCGACCCGAAGGTCGCCCTCTTCTTGCATACGTTCTTGAGTGCGCGTTATTTCACGGGAACCGGATAGTGCGGGGCCGCGGCATAGGCGAACGCATCGTCGGTATACACCTCGTCGTTATTCTCCTGGGGGCGCTGACCGGGTTCGAAGGTCTTCTTCACGACGCCAGGAACACCTGCCACCAGCGAATACGGCGGGACGACCATACCCTCCTTCACCAGCGCGCCTGCGGCGATGATCGAGCCCTCGCCG
The DNA here is from genome assembly GCA_900555495.1 of uncultured Slackia sp. Classification (GTDB taxonomy): domain Bacteria; phylum Actinomycetota; class Coriobacteriia; order Coriobacteriales; family Eggerthellaceae; genus Slackia. The sequence goes on from USLD01000060.1 coordinate 3,196, forward strand.
ATGACGGCGCCGTTCATCACGATGGCACCCATGCCGACGATCACGCGGTCTTCGATCGTGGCACCGTGCACGATGGCGCTGTGGCCGATGGAGACGCGCTCGCCGATCGTGACGGGGCAATCGTAGTCGGCATGGAGCATCACGTGGTCCTGCACGTTGCTCAAGGCGCCGATGGTGATGGGAGCCACCTCGGCGCGCATAACGGCGTTGAACCAGACGGAGCTGTTCTCGCCAAGCGTCACATCGCCGCTGATCGTCGCATTTTCCGCAATGTAGGCCGCCTTATCGATATCGGGACGCATTCCCTTGAACTCGATAATCATTTCGGTTCCTCCATTCATGTTAGTTACTATTAGTAACCTTATTTCTTTTTAATTCTTGGATTCCATCCAACATGAATAGCGCCGCAGCCGCACGACGCCGCATGCGAGCACGCCGCATCATCGCTCGGCTGCTCTCCTCCAGTCTACCCTGTATGCCTTATTAGGTTCGAATAAATACTTAGTTACGAATACATATCTAATTCCCTATTGAAAACTAGCGGCTTTTTCACTGTTGATAACTTTTTCAACAAGAGGAACTTTTCAACATTCTTGTTAATAGTTTCTTCCACATACCTTGATAACTTAAGGGTTTTCAACAATACCCGGTGCCACCTCGGGTTTTTCTTCCATATGTTCAAGTATCGAAAAGTAACTTAAACCCTTGTTTTACACTTATTACTCAAAGATTGTTGAAAACTTGGTGGATTCCACAGCATCTTGTGTTCAAAACCAACCACCCACCGGAAAAAGTTTCTACGCACAGCACTCCTTTTCATAATTCAACAAAAACAAGCCATGCGTCCATCTATTCCTTTCGCCTAGCGGAAACGGCCGCCAACGGCATACGCTTCCCACAGGTCTTTATTACGCAGACGACCCGTCGGCACGACTGCCGACGGGTCGTCGAAAAAGCCTCTTTATTCTATTCTCGACACACAACTCGCCTTTTAACGACACAGCTCCCAAAACGTGACGGCCGACGCCGCCGCCACGTTAAGGCTGTCGACGCCGTGCATCATCGGAATGCGCACCGTGAAATCGCACCCTTCGATGGTGCGATGCGACAACCCGTCGCCTTCGGTGCCGAACACGAGCGCCAGCTTATCGCAAGCGGCAAGCGCCTCGTCGCCCAGCGGCACGGAATCGTCCGAAAGCGCCATGGCCGCCGTTTTGTAGCCCAGAGCGCCCAGCCTCTCGAGACCCGCCGCAGGCCAGTCGCGCACGGTCTCGCCGATGCGCGTCCAAGGAACTTGAAAGACCGCGCCCATGGACACGCGCACCGCACGGCGATACAGCGGGTCGCAGCACGTCGGCGTGACGAGCACGGCGTCGATTCCCAGCGCGGCGGCCGAACGGAAGATGGCACCGACATTCGTATGGTCGACGATGCCCTCCAGCACGGCGATGCGGCGGCGGCCGCTATCGTCTCCTGATGCGGCGCGGTCGGCGCCGATTCTCGCGAGCAACTCCTCGACGCTCGGCAGCGCAGGGCGGCGCATCGCGCACAAGATGCCGCGCGTCAGCGCGAAGCCGGTCAGCTTCTTCAGCTCCGCCTCGGGCGCCACGAACACCGGCACGTCTTCGCCATGCTGCGCCCCCGCCTGCTCGACGGCCTCTATCGTCGAAGCGGCCGCCTCTTTCCATTCGGGCGTCATCAAAACCGACACGGGCCGCATGCCGCCCGCGAGAGCGCGGTCGATCACCTTAATGCTCTCGGCGATGAAAATACCCTTCTCAGGTTCGAGCCTGTTACGCAGCTGGGCTTCGGTCAAACGCGCATAGGCGTCGAGGCGGGAATCATCGAGGCTGGTCACTTCTATATAAGACACATCGGTCTCCTTACTTCGGTCGAATGAACCCCAACACCCTATAACGTGGTCAAGTCGTAATAATGGGGAATTATGTCCTCATACACGCCATCCCTATTCAAAAAACCGCCAGGAATGACGCCGAGCTTCGTGAACCCGATTTTTTCGTACAAATGCAGCGCCGATGCGTTGCTCGCCACCACCGCATTGAACTGCAGCACGCGGAAGCCGCGGTCGCGCGCACGGACAAGGGAATCGCGCACGAGGCGCTCGCCGATATGCATGCCCCTCGATCGCGATGCAACGGCGTAGCTCGAATTGGCGATATGCCCGCATCGGCCCACGTTATTGGGATGAAGGATATAGAGCCCCAGAATACCCTGCTGCGCTTCGGCAACGGCGCACACGGTCTGCGATCCGAAGAACGCCTCCGCCTCGGCATCGTCCGCCAGTTCGTCTATCTGCGGAAACGCCATGCCGCCGCGCACGACTTCGTTCCAGATATCCCGCATGGCGGATATGTCGGAACCCCGATACTCGCGTATCTCCACCGCACGCCCCGACGCGCAGGCGTCGCCGGCGCCGGGACTTGCGAGAGGTCCTTCATCGCGTTTCGAATCCGCTATGGTTTTCTTCCGATCAAGCATCATGATATCTCTCCTAGGTCGATGCCGAGCATCCGCGCATGCCGCATCGTCGATCGATGTCGACGATTATATTCCAACGAAAAACGCCGCCGAACCCCGAGGCCCGACGGCGTTTCCAATCACACGCGACGCCGATGCGGCACAGCGCTTAGTTCTTGAACGAATGGATCGGCGCAGGAATGCGACCGCCGCGGCTGATGAACGCCTCGCAGCTCTTCGTATTCACCGGCATGATGGGAGCGTAGCCCAACAGCCCGCCGAACTCGGCCGTCTCGCCGACGCCCTTGCCGATCACGGGAATCACGCGCACGGCCGTGGTCTTCTGGTTCACCATGCCGATCGCGGCCTCATCGGCGATGATGCCCGAGATGGTGGAAGCCGCGGTGTCGCCGGGAATGGCGATCATGTCCAGGCCGACGCTGCAGACGCAAGTCATGGCCTCGAGCTTCTCGATGGTCAGGCATCCGTTTGCCGCAGCGTCGATCATATTCTTGTCCTCGGACACGGGGATGAACGCGCCGGACAGGCCGCCGACGTGGTTGGACGCCATGACGCCGCCCTTCTTGACCGCGTCGTTCAGCAGGGCCAGGCAGGCCGTCGTGCCGCAGCAGCCGCAGCTCTCAAGGCCCATCTCCTCCAGAATGTTCGCAACACTGTCGCCAATCGCGGGCGTCGGGGCCAGCGACAGGTCAATGATGCCCGCGGGCACGCCGAGGCGCTCACTGGCGAGGTTCGCTACCAGCTGGCCCAGGCGGGTGATCTTGAATGCCGTGCGCTTGACCAGCTCGGCCACCTCGTCCATCGGGGCGTCCTTCGGCAGCTTGGCCAGCGCGGCGCGCACCGCACCGGGGCCGGAGACGCCGACGTGGATCTCACAGTCCGGCTCGCCCGCGCCGTGGAACGCGCCCGCCATGAACGGGTTGTCCTCGGGCGCGTTGCAGAACACGACGAGCTTTGCGTCGCCCATGCACATATTGTCCTTCGTCAGCTCGGCGGTCTCGCGCACGACCTCGCCCATCAGCTTGACGGCATCCATGTTGATGCCCGATTTCGTCGAGCCGATATTGACGCTGGAGCAGACAATATCGGTCTCGGCCAGTGCGCGGGGGATGGCGGCGATCAGCCGCTTATCGCCCGCGGAAAAGCCCTTGTGTACCAGCGCACCGAAGCCGCCGATAAAGTTGACCCCCACGGCCTTGGCCGCGCGGTCCAGCGTTTTGGCGTACTGCACGGGGTCGGCGTCGGGCGCGGCGCCCAGCAGCATCGCAATGGGCGTGACGCTGATACGCTTGTTGACGATGGGGATGCCGTATTCGGCGCTGATGCCGTCCACGACGGAGACCAAATTGCCCGCCAGACGGGTGATCTTGTTGTAGATTTTCTCGCACGCCTTGTCCGCATCCGGGTCGATGCAGTCCAGCAGGCTGATGCCCATTGTGACGGTGCGCACGTCGAGGTTCTCGGCGGTCAGCATCTCAATGGTCTCCATAATGTCGCGGCTGTTGATGATTCTCATGTGGCAGCCCCCTTAAATGGTGTGCATGGCATCAAAGACTTCCTGCCGGGTCACGGTGACCTGCATCTTCATCTCTTTGCCCAATGCCGCAAAGCGGTCCCGGACCTCGGCGGCCTCGGCGTTCGCCTTGCTCAGATCGACCAGCATGATCATGCAGAACATATCCTGCATGATGGACTGGGAAACGTCCTCAATGTTGATGTTCAGCTCGGCGCACACCGCGCTGACCTTGGCAACGACACCCACCGTGTCCTGCCCGATGACCGTGATGACTGCTTTCATAAAATGACCCCCTCAAAATGTCCGATGATAAACGGAATACTGCCATTATAACAAAATTCCGCAAAAGAGTAAAGAATATAACGAGAAGTGATACTTTTTAACGAGCAACTGCCTGCGGGGCGTCGGGGACGCCGCCCCCTACAACAGCTCCGTAGGGGCGGATTCCATATCCGCCCGCGGAACCTGACGGCGGCGGTCACGTCCGCGGCTTTTAGGCGAACAGCCAACAAGCTGCCGCTTTGTAGGGGCCGCACATGT
>USLD01000061.1 GCA_900555495.1 uncultured Slackia sp.
TCGTCTGCAGCTCTTCAGGCGTATAAAAATCCATCTTCTGCACGATGCCGAAGCGGTCGCGCAAAGGACCCGTCAAAAGCCCCGTGCGCGTCGTGGCGCCGACCAGCGTGAACTTCGGCAAATCGAGCCTGATGCTGCGTGCCGCGGGACCCTTGCCCACCACGATATCGAGCACGTAATCTTCCAGGGCAGGATACAGGACCTCTTCGACCTGACGATTCAGACGGTGGATTTCATCGATGAACAGCACGTCGCCGTCTTCGAGGTTGGTCAGGATCGCAGCCAAGTCGCCGGGACGGGCGATGGCAGGACCGCTCGTGGTGCGGATGTTGGCGCCCAGTTCGTTGGCCACCACGGCGGCCAACGTGGTCTTTCCCAGACCCGGAGGACCGCTGAACAGCACATGGTCCATGCATTCGCTGCGCTGGCGCGCAGCCTCGATCAGGATGGACAGACTGTCTTTCACGCGCGTCTGGCCCAGATAGTCTTCCAAGCGTTTCGGGCGAAGCGAGCGGTCGAGTGCCAGGTCGTCCTCGATCAGCTCGGTTGCCACCATGCGTTCGCTCGACACGCGCGAGCTTGCGCCCGCATCGAACACCATGCCTTCTATTTCGATATCGTTGCCCATAAGTTCCTTCACGCCTTACCTACGCCGAGCCCAGACGCTTGAGAGCATACTGCAGAAGGGCGCCTTCCGTATCGGCGGAATCGGGCGCGCCCTTCAGAGCCAGATCGGCTTCGGCCGCCGAAAAGCCCATGGCCAGCAGTGCATCGCGAGCTCCCTGCAAACGCTGAGACGCCTGCGCAAGCCGGTCGTCGAAAAGCGTGTCCCCCTGCATCTCGGCAAGAGAGCCTTTCAGTTCCAAGATGAGGCGCTGCGCGGTTTTCTTGCCCACGCCGGGAATGCTGGACACGGCCTTGACATCTTGCGCCTGGATGGCCGCCACCAGCTCTTCGGGCTTGAACGTGGAAAGCGCCGCCAAGGCGACCTTCGGGCCCACTCCCGACACGCCGATCAGACGCAGGAACAACGCATGGGCCTCTTGCGAAAGAAACCCATAGAGCGCCATGGCGTCTTCACGCACCGCGAGATGGGTATACACCATGACCTCGCCGCCGCGCTCAGGCAGACGCGCCAGGTCGCGCGCGGGCATGCCGACTGAAAAACCCATGCCGTTGACTTCTATGAACGCCGCCTCAGGCGTATGGCCCGCCACGCGGCCCTTCAGAAACGCGATCATGAACGGCTCCTTTCTAGCGCATGTCGCCGTGCGTCACATAGCAGATGGCCGCCGCCAGCGCGTCGGCCGCATGGTCGGGACGAGGCAGGTCTTCAAGCCCCAGGATCTGGCGCACCATATACTGCACCTGGACTTTATCGGCCGTGCCCTCGCCCACCACGGCCAGTTTGATCTGGCGCGGCGTGAATTCCCCCACGGCGAGCCCGTTGTGCGCGCAGGCCACCAACGCCGCCCCGCGCGCCTGGCCCGTATCGAACGCCGCCGTGACGTTCTGTCCGAACCAGACGGTCTCGATGCCGACGCACGACGGCCCGAAACGCCGGGCGACCGCGTCGATCTGCTCGTGTATCTTTGCAAGGCGGCAGGAAAGGTCCATGCGCGCAGGCGTGGAAATACAGCCGTACGCGCGGCACGTCAAACGCGAACCGACCTGTTCGATCACACCCCAGCCCGTATTGGCCAAGCCCGGATCGATGCCCAGAATGGTCCGTGAAACCGCACGCGCCATGGCCGCCCTTCCGCCTGTCGAGAGCGCGCCGCAAGACGCGCTCGAAAACTATCAAACGTCTGTTCGATATTACACCGGAAACGACCGTCGCTGCACGACAATTCGCGCATTCGATCGAGACACACAAGACGCCGTCCTAACCCTCGCGAAAACCTGCGCGACGAAAAAAGCCGCCCGGCACGGGCGGCTTTCGCTTCATCGTCGCTCGTCGAAAACGCCCAAAGCTCGTTCGACGGCGGCGGCAGACGAAGACGTCGATGCACGGACCTCGGCCGCAAACTCTTCGGCCTGCGTTTCTTCCCGCTCGCCTTCGGCACCGGGCAGCGCTTCGGCGCGCTCGCCCTTCTTGCGCTTCGAAGAAGCGCCGTCGCGCTTGAACGTCTTCGTGCGCTGGATCAGCACCGCGCCGATCAAGAACGGCATCCAGAACACCAAGCCGCGATACACGAGCACCGCCGCCATGCCTGCCGCCGAATTGATGTCGTAAGCGCTGAACAGCACCATGACGCCCGCTTCGACGAAACCGACGCCCTGCGGAACGGGAGAAATCATGGCCAACAACGTGGCGATCACGTATCCGCAGATCAACGCTTCGGGATTGGTGATATTGAACGCGACGCCTACCAGGCAGAACGCCGCAAGCTCGCACGTACTGGCGGCGATGGAGCATCCGAAAGCCTTCGCCGCCGTTTTCGGATTGCCGGCAATAGTGCCCGCGGCATCGCCGAACGACGAGACGGCATGCACCGCCCACGGAGCGAGAGGCTTCCTGTTGAATTTGGCCAGGACCTTGTTCACCAGCCGCTCGATCGGGCGCAGAAGACCGATCAGCATCTTGGGATTCTTCCTGCCGACGAACAAAATGCCGCCCATGAAGCCCACCATGACCACGACCACAAGGCCCGTCAGAAACCATGCGGGGCTCAAATTGCCCGTGACCTGCAAGATGATGAATCCGACGATCATGATGGTCATAAAGCCCGATTCGATCGTGATCTGCATGAGCAGCGCGGCGGACATGGCCTTGCCGCCCGGAATGCCGCGGCGCCTGGCGTCGTCGACCACCAGCGTGGCGCCCGCCATATTCAGGGACGGCGCGATCGTGTTCATGAAGAACGTACCGAAGACCAGGGGCAACGTCTCGCGCGGACCCATCTTCTCGCCCACCGATGCGAACGTGAAATGATAGGACCAGCTCTGGGCATAGTACTTGCCGAGCTGCGTGAGCACCGCGACCACAAGCGGAATAACCGCGCCGCGCTTCATGGTTTCGACCAGCTCGACCAGCTGGTCCCCCCTCAAGAGCACGAATGCCAAAACGATAACGATGACGAACCCGACGAGAAGTTTTTGAATGCTCGGCTTCAAGGCTGACCAGCTTTCCTGTCGGACGGCCGGCGAACGCGCTGCCGGCATAACGAAGCGGACGCCGAAACAACGCCGCATGCCTACGTGTCGAAACGCGGCCTGGGCCGTGCGACGGCGTGATTATACTCCGTGATCGCACGGCGTCCCAGCACGGCGCGCCATCGTTTCGTATGCGGCACGCGAATGTCATCTTTTCGTGATGAGACGGACCCCTCCACGCAGCGACGTATGGATCGTTCGACGCTTTTCGACGGCGGCCGATACCGACAAAAAAGAGAGTGGTATGCTCGCACGACCCGAGCGCCGCCCCGTATCGCATGCCGCACGAGCATCCGATGCGAACGACGAGACCGCGCCGCACGGGCTTCTTGTCCATCCTGGCGCGCCCGCGCGCCATCGCCGACGGAAAGGAACCGCCATGAATAAGAAACTCGCCGCGCTTCTGCTTGCGGGAGCGCTCGCCCTTGACGCCCTGGCGGGATACAGCACGCAACCCGACGAACAGGCCGCGCCGCAACCTGAAGACCAGACGCCGGCCGCCGCGACGATCGTCAACGCCGCTGCCCTGAAGGGTCCCACCGCCATGGGGCTCGTAGGCTTCATGAACGACGCCGAAACGGGCGCCGTGGCCGACAACGACTACCGCTTCTCCATCGCGGCGTCGCCCGACGAACTCACGCCGCAGATCGCCCAGGGCGCGCTCGACATCGCCTGCGTTCCCGCCAACCTCGCCTCGGTGCTTTACAACAACACCGACGGCGGCGTGCGCGTGCTGGCCGTCAACACGCTCGGCGTACTGTATATATGCGACCGCGACGGATCGGTCGAAAGCGTCGCCGACCTGGCCGGCAAGACCATCTACGCCAGCGGCAAGGGGTCCACGCCCGAATACGCCCTCAACTACATCCTCGAAGGAAACGGCCTGACCCCGGGCGTCGACGTGACGATCGAATGGAAGAGCGAGCACGCCGAATGCGTGGCCGCCATGGCGCAGGATGAAAACGCCATCGCCCTGCTGCCCCAGCCCTTCGTGTCCGCCGCGCAGATGAAAGACGATTCTATTCGCGCCGCGCTCGACCTGACGCAGGAATGGAACGCCCTGCAGACCGATGCCGACGCGAGCTCCCTGATCACGGGCGTCGTGGTGGCACGCACCGCATTCGTCGAGGAACATCCCGAAGCCGTCGCCGCCTTCATGGAGCATTACCGCGATTCCGTGGCGTTCGTCAACGACGACGTGCAGGCTGCGGCCGAGCTGATCGGCGCCTACGACATCGTACCCGCCCCCGTGGCGCAGAAGGCCATCCCCGCCTGCAACATCGTCTGCATCGACGGCGACGACATGAAGACGCGCCTATCGGGATATCTGGCGGTGCTCTTCGAGCAGAACCCCAAGGCCGTCGGCGGCGCGCTGCCGGGCGACGACTTCTACTACGCAGCCTAGCAACGCAGGCCCGAAGCCATAGACCCAAGCGAACGAACGGCTTCGGGCCGGCAGCCGTCACGGAAACGGCATGCGTCCGTCGAATTCCCGCCCGTTTAAGAAAGGAGGGGCATGAGCGCCCAAACACCCCGATCGCGCCCGAAAGCGTGGGCGCATCGGCTCTGGCCCGTAGCATTCTGGCTTGTCGTGTGGCATATCGCCAGCGTAGCCGTTGGGCATGACGTCTTGCTCGTATCCCCCCTCGATGCGGCCGAGCGCCTCGTCGAGCTGGCAAGAGAAAGCGACTTCTGGCTCTCGATCGGGCTTTCGCTTTCCCGCATCGCCACCGGCTTCGCCTCGGCTCTGACGGCAGGCACCCTCTTGGCCGCCGCATCGGCGCGACTGCTCCCCGTGCGCGACCTCCTCGCGCCGCTCGTGGCCACGATCAAATCGGTTCCCGTGGCCTCGTTCGTCATCCTGATCTTGATCTGGGTATCTTCCGACCGTCTTTCGATCGCCATCTCGTTTCTGATGGTATTTCCCATCGTCTACACCACGATGCTCGAAGGCATCGAACAGACCGACGCGGATCTTCTTGAGATGGCCGACGTGTTCGAAGTCGGGCCCTTCGACCGGCTGCGCTTCATCTATGCTTCCCAAGTGCTGCCGTATTTCCAGGCCGCCTGCTCGCTTTCGTTGGGCATGTGCTGGAAAGCGGGCATCGCCGCCGAAGTGATCGGCCTGCCCGCCCTCTCGATCGGCGAGCATCTCTACGAAGCGAAGGTCTACCTTGCCACATCCGACCTGTTCGCCTGGACGTTCGTGATCATCTGCATCAGCATCGCAGGCGAAGCGCTGTTTACCAGACTCGTCGCCGCCGTCGTACGCGCGATAGAGCGAACACTGTAAGCACGAACGGCGCCCCGCACAGGGACGCCGTCGATACGAAACGGAGGCACCATGGACGAACGCCGTCTTCGCGAAGCGTCGCGGCAACCGCACGTCGAAGGCGCCGTGACGCTCGAGCACGTCGCCAAACGCTACGGCGAGCACGTCGTGTTCGACGATGCGAACGCCTCCTTCGCCCACGGACGCATCCATGCGCTCATGGGCGCGTCCGGCAGCGGGAAAACCACGCTCATGCGCTTGATCGCAGGGCTCGAACGCGCGGATGAGGGCCGCATCGACGGCATGGACGGCCTGCGACGCGCGGCCGTGTTCCAAGAAGACCGTCTCTGCGAGATCCTCAGCGTGGCCGCCAATGTGCGCATGCCGCACGCGGGCCTCAAAGGCGCCGAGAAACGCGCGTTTCTCGAGCGTTGCGACGACCTGCTGGCCGCGATGGCCATGCCCGGTTGCCTGGCGCGCCCCGTTCGCGAACTATCGGGCGGCATGAAACGTCGCGTCGCGATAGCGCGCGCCGTCTTGGCGCAGGCGGATGTGCTGTTTTTCGACGAGCCGCTCAAAGGGCTCGACGCCGAAGGCGCACGCCTCGTTCTGGAAACGATCACGCCCCTGATAGCGGACAAGACGGTCTTTTGGGCGACGCATCGCGAAGAAGAGCTTGCGTTGCTCGACCAGCCGACGTTGCTGCGCGTCGAGAGCCTGAAACGCAACGGCGCCGAGGCCTGAGCTCCGGCGCCGTTGCGCATCCTACAGGTCGTCGACCAGCGCGGTCGACTTGGCATATGCGGTCGATTTCGCCTCGAAGAAGTCGGTCTTGACCATGTTGGCGTTGGAGTACTGCGACACCCAACGCATGTTCTCGGGTTCCTGCACGTTGTCGGGGAACAGCGGCTCATAGCCCAAGCTCGTCCAGCGCTGGTTGCCCAGATAGCGGATGTAATCGGTCACCATATCCTTCGTCAGGCCGGGGATATCGTCGCCGATGACGTAATGGCCCCAGGCGATTTCCTGACGAACGCCCTCTTCCAGCATGGCGCGCAGCTCCGCCACGTTCTCGTCCGTGAACAGCGACGGCTCTTCCTTCTGCAGCTCCAAGATGATGTTGCGGAACAGCCACAGATGCGTGTTCTCGTCGCGATTGATGTAGCGGATCTCCTGCGCCGAACCCGGCATTTTGCCATTGCGAGCCAGATTGTAGAAGAACATGAACCCGGAATAGAAGTACACGCCTTCAAGAATGAAGTTCGCCATCATCACCTTGAGCAGCGTGAACGGGTGCTTGTCGCGCTGAAACTCGTTGTACAAGTCGCCGATGAACGTGTTGCGCGCAAGCAGGCGCTCGTCGGTGCGCCACTGGTACAGGATGTCGTTGCGCTGGTCGGGCGAGCAGATCGTATCGAGCATGTAACTGTAGCTCTGCGAATGCACGCACTCCTGGAACGTCTGGATATTAAGGCACAGGTTCACCTCGTTAGCCGTGATGTACTCGCCGATGGCGGGCAGATTGGCCGATTGGATCGAGTCCAGGAACACGAGAAAGGACAGAATCTTGTCGTACGCGGTGCGTTCGGCCTGATCGAGATGCGGATAATCCTTCACATCCTGGCCCAGGTTGATTTCCTCGGGGATCCAGAAGTTGTTCATCGCCTGACGGTACCAATCGGACACCCAGGGGTATTTCATATTGTTGAAGTCGTTGAGGTTGGTGGTGTTGCCGCCGATCATGCGGCGCTCGCGCACATCGACATCGCCCTGCGGGTTGAACAGGGGCTTCTTCATCAACGATTCGTTCGGTTCTATGGCCATGGTCGTTACCTTCTTTTCTTAACAGGGGAATGAGGGCGGCGCGGGCAAGGCCTCGTGCTCAAACAGTCCCGAGGTCGCAGGGACAGCACGTTAAGTGCCGTCCCGCTCCTGCGGAACTGCACGCGAGACCTCGCCCGTGCCCCGAGAGGGACCCCGACGTCGAACAAAAATCTTACAAGTCGCCGAAACGGAGCGAAAAGACGCCCTATGCCTCGAATCGGCCTGACTGGCGCAGGAAGCGCACTTCGGTGCGCGACCAGGACACGGAGGGCCGAGACGGAGTGCCCGGCGGCTTTTGCAGCGTCGACCGGCAGGCCGACGCAACCTACGACGAGCAGCTTTCGCACTCTTCCACTTCGAGCGATTTGCTGCGCACGTAGTAGACCGTCTTCACGCCGCATTTCCATGCCTCATGATACAAGTCGAACACCTGGCGCATCGTGTAGTCGTTCGTGATGTAGAGGTTCATCGACTGCGCTTGGTCGACGTGGC